>DATJKO010000038.1:0-3494 GCA_035491355.1 Pyrinomonadaceae bacterium | reverse complement strand
CACATTCCGAATATTTATCTAACGGCGGTGATGGTCGCGGACGCAGGTTGGTTCATGGACGCGAAACAGGTCATTGTGCCGCCGGTCGATCAGTTTCTCGCGGTTAATGTGAAGGCCGATCGCGAGCAGTATCAACCACGTGAGGAAGGAACGCTGGTCGTGGACGCGAAAGACGCGAAGGGGCGACCAGTGTCGGCGGAGATCGCGTTGGGCCTGACTGACGAATCCGTCAAATACATTCAGGAAGACCTCGCGGGCGATCCACGACAGTTCTACTACGGCCAGAAGCGGCCGCACGCGATCCAAACAACCAGCACGCTCAGTCAGAAGCCATTCGCGCGTTTGATTGAACGTGAAGGAAGGTTGGTGGACGCGAGAGATGCCGAGGGTACGAGGGAGTTGAGTAACCAGGTCGCTCTGAGGCAGAACGCCATGGTATTTAGTGGTGGAGTGGCGATGGTTTCGGAATCCGTTGCTGTCAGCAGCGATGTCTCAGAGCTTGCTCCCATGGGTCGAGCACCGAAGTCCGAGGCGCGCGTTATGAAAAGCCTCGAGGCCGGAGCGGGACAGGCGGCGCAAGCGGTCCAGGTGCGAAATGATTTCCGCTCCACGATCCTGTGGCTGCCCGACGTAAAAACCGATGCTGATGGCACCGCGACCGTGAAGGTCAAGTATCCGGATTCGTTGACGACCTGGTCTGCCGTTGCGCGTGTGGCGACGACCGGCAGTCAATTCGGCATCGGGAGTTCCTCGACGCGAACCAAACAGCCGCTGATCGTCAGGTTGCAAGCACCGCGTTTCTTTGTCGTGGGCGATCAGGTGACCGTTTCCGCGGTCATCAACAACAACACGGATCAGTCGATGCAAGTGTCGCCGGCCTTGAGCGCGGAAGGCCTCACGGTTCAGCCGGCGCCCGGACCACCGTCCGCGGTCGAGGTGAAGGCAAACAGCGAGACGCGAGTCGATTGGCAAGTCGTCGTGACTCATGCCAGTGAGGCGAAGCTGAAGGTTGAAGCGCGTGGCGCTCAGTATGCCGACGCGATGGAAAAGACATTCACCGTCTTCGAGCACGGTATCGAGAAATTCATTTCTCGTTCGGGCAAAATGCGTGGCGACAGTGTCTCCGTCAAACTCGACATTCCGAAAGAGCGGCGTGGTGATTCGACATCGCTCACGGTCCAGGTCGCGCCGAGTATGGCCACGACGATGCTCGACGCTCTGCCGTACTTGATCGAGTATCCCTACGGCTGCACCGAACAAACGATGAGTCGGTTCTTGCCGGCGGTGATCACTGCGAAGACCTTGCGCGATCTCGGTCTGAAGCCGGAGGCCGCAATGAACAAGATGTTCGGCGGCATAGAGCCCGCGAGTGCGGCGGCAACACACACGGTGAAGAAGCGGGATCTTCGAGAACTCGATCGCATCACCGATGCGGGCATGGCGCGTCTCTACGACTTCCAACATGACGACGGCGGATGGGGTTGGTGGAAAGACGGCGAGAGCGACCACTTTATGACGGCTTATGTGGTTTGGGGGATGGTGCTCGCAGATCAGGCCGGAGTGAATATCAGTTCCAACGCGCTCGAGCGGACGGTTGCTTACCTCGACAAGGAGTTGGTCGAAGAAGAACGCAATTACGACACGCAAGCGTGGATGCTCCATGCACTGGCGACTTATCACGCGGCCGTGAAGCGGGAGGAAGTCGCGAAGTTCCAGCAGACCGCATTTACAAACCTCTGGGACAATCGCGCGAAGTTGAACGCCTACACACGCGCGCTGCTCGCTTTGTCAGCGCATTATTACGGTTACACCGAGCAGGCAAACACGCTGGTCCAGAACCTCGAAAACGGTGTGAAGATCGACTCACGCCCTGACACGTCGATCGTTCAGCGCGGAGCCCAGTCGTCAGATACTTCAGTGATCGGCACCGCGCACTGGGGCGAGGATGGGGTCTACTGGCGCTGGTCGGATGGTGGCGTCGAAGCGACGGCGTTTGCTCTGCGTGCATTGCTGGCAATTGATCCGAAGCACAAGTTGATTGAGCCGGTAACGAATTGGCTCGTGAAGAACCGGCGCGGCGCGCAGTGGAGCAACACGCGCGACACCGCGATTGTCGTTTTGACGCTGAACGATTACCTGCGAACGAGTGGTGAGTTGCAACCCGCTGTGGGTTACGAATTGCTCGTCAACGGTTCATCGGTTGCTACGCGGCAGGTCACAGCAGAAGATGCTCTGAGTGCTCCGTCACGGTTTGCGATACCGCGCGAGTTGGTTCGTGATGGACAGAACGAAGTCACGATCGTGCGAAAGAACGGTTCTGGTCCGCTCTACTTCTCAGCCGAGGCGCAATTCTTCAGCCTGGAAGAACCTTTGAAGGCTGCCGGAAACGAAATCTTTGTGCGGCGTCAGTATTTCAAACTGGTGAACCATCCGACGCTGCTGAAGGGATTCGTCGCGGAACGCGTGCCCTTGAATGATGGCGAGACGGTGAAGAGTGGCGAACGCGTGGAGGTCGTGCTGACCGTTGAGGCAAAGAACAACTACGAGTACCTGCTGTTCGAAGATCTGAAACCAGCGGGTCTGGAAGCGGTGCAGATTCGCAGCGGCGAGAGTCTCTACATCCGCGAACTGAAGTCAGGAGCGTTGACGGACAAGAATGCGGCCCTGATGAGCTTCGAATCGCGAAACGATTTCACTGGACGTTCGCGTTGGGTGTACCAGGAGCTGCGCGATCGCAAGGTGGCGCTGTTCATCGATCGTTTGCCGGAAGGTGTTTGGCAGCTTAGTTATGAACTAAGGGCGGAAGCGCCGGGAGCGTTTCATGCGCTGCCCGTGTTGGGCCATGCGATGTACGTCCCGGAAATTCGAACGAACGGCGCGGAAGCCAGAATTCGTGTTATCGATTGATCCGAGTTACCGGATTTCGTCGAGGCGGCTCTTCGCTTCCTGGATCATGGCCTTCACTTTGGCGAGATCGTCGAGACTCAGGGTTTGAGTCGCGCGGTCGCAAATGCCCGTGCTGATGATTACGGCGTTGCCGCTGCGTGTTTGACGAAAGACGGCTACTTCGAGGTCACCCAGAGTTCGATAGCGTGCTTCAAAACCGACGAGCTTGGTCGCCGTTTCATCAACGCGCGAAATGACGTCGATGGCGTTTAGCAACGAATCAATCTCTTCGTAATCGATAAACGCGCGGTTCTCGTTTGGCCGTTCGCGTCCCTCGCCGCTGCGCTCACCGGGCTCGCGCAACTGCACCACGATTCCCTTAGCCCGGGAAACATTTCCCAGCTCGCGCATCTCCACCGCATCCACTCGCACACCGGGAACGACGACAGTCGTGATCCGAGTGAAGCCTCTGATGATCACGGTGCTGTGTCGATCCTCGAGCGCTTCCAATTTCGTGCGCGGCTCCAATGGTTCGCAACCAACCTTCCGCCAGAACTCCGGCCCGGGTCGTTGGGCGAGAGCAGGAAGAAAGCAGAACAAGACGAGGG
>DATJKO010000037.1:0-7433 GCA_035491355.1 Pyrinomonadaceae bacterium | reverse complement strand
GCAGACTACGCCACGGATCATGAAGATCTGCGGAAGGCGGGCTCCCCGCTTACGAGGAGTTGTCTCGATGCTTACTGGAAGATCGCGGGCGGGTGCCACACAGACGTGGACAAGTCGTTCTATGAAGCAGAGAACAAGGAGATCAAAACGGAGGATCTGCCGAAGTTGGCACTGACGGATCTGGTTGAGTCGACGACAAAGATCGGAACAGACAACACCCGAAAGCTAATCAGTTGGGCGCAAATTCAGAAGATCGAAACGGTGAAGGCCAGTTTGATCGAACGCAGCGAAATGATACTGCCGGCGCTCGGAGCGACTCACTACGATCTGATCAAGGCGCAGGTGAGCGAGGACGCTGCTAAGCAGTACTTCGCAAAAGTTGGCGGCATCGGTGCGGCGGGAGACGCGGCGAAACCGCCTACTCCATTCAAACTCAATGACTATCCACTGCCTATCAAAACAAAGGGAGATGTGATGGTGGTGGATGGGACGATGAAGTGGAAAGACGTGCTGGCGGTGCTCAAGGTGTTGAGAACCAGCGGCGTCAGCGATGTTCCAAAGGCCACTTACACACTGCAGCCGCTCGAAAAAGAAGCGGATGCCGACATCCACGACAAGTTCACGATCCCGCAACTCATGAAGCACCTAAAGCCAATAGATAAGCCCACGGCCAAGGCAGTTGTGGATCATTACATCCAGTTAATGACGAAAAATCTGCAGTACCACGAGAACACGACAACCCCGGACGATTCCAAAATCAAAGACCATGACAACCCGAGCGACACGATATTCCTGACGCTAAAACAGACTAAAGCAATGAGCAGGATTTATCCCCATCGCATTTCCATTGGCGTGGGCCAAATCTTGTTGGACACCGGCGTGCGCAGAGTCATTGGCTTTGTTAAGAAGCACTACCCGGCCTCGTTCTTCACCGAGTTGGGAGCTACGGTTCCTACCGATCGAATAAGCGAAAAAATAACGTGGCTCTGGACCGAACTGTGGGACAAGCGAGACCTGCAAATCGCCCTCATCGCTGCTTATCACAAACAGAACGCGACGGCGCACTGGCAATCCATCGATGACGACGACGCTCACTACAGAGTGGGCGAGCGCATGACGATGTTCGACTTTCCCAAGTCAGGCGCGTGCTACAACGCGGGTAGCGTCAGGAAGACCGCGGCTCCAAAACCCGGGAAACCCGTCCCCGACGCTCCTTGGGGAATGGTCACGTTTGGCGACTACCAAACTGGGTTCTGGTCGGCAGTTGCAGCGGCCGCGAAGAGATTCAACACCTTCTCGAGTCCGGATCCCAAGTGGGCCAAAGTTCGTTTGCGGCCCGATCTCGAAACTGATTCCGGGATGGATGCACGTTAGAAAGGCGGTTTAAGAAAATGGGTGTACCACTGAGCATAATGTTACCTGAAGACTTGCGGCAGTATACGATGCCGCTTGGTCTGGACGCCTTTCTCGATCAGATCGTTTACGAGGACATGTCGATCCGCGCCGGAGAGCCTAAGGAAGACGTCGGCGGCTGGCGCGATTTCGAGGAAGATCCTCTCGATGACGATCCCGGCGAGCTAGTGCCTGAGCCGCCGCCCTGGGGCCCGCAGTTAGGCGTGCACTTCCGCGGACGATTGAGCGACAAGCTCGGACTCACGCTGCCATCGATCGGCGGTGTCGAGTTGGTGCTGGGCGCGGGAAAGATTGGTCTCGATGCAAACGCCGATTTCGACGCCGGGCTCATGTCGATAACGCTGAGCGCTGAGGTCTTAACGATTCGTTTTGCGCGAACCTTACTTCAGCCCGTCGTGCCGAAGGAGATCTCCGATCCAAACGATCCCACCGGCGCAAGGAAGATCACGATTTTTGAAGCCGATCCGGATCAAAACAAAAAGATCGAACTCGCCTTTCAGGTCGCCGTCACGGTGGACCAGAGCGGCAGCATTGAAGTTACGTGGCCCGAGAATTCACCACAGAACTTGACGCTGCCGCCGGCGATGATCGGCGACACGAACGTCGTCGTCGAAGGGAATTTGGGTATCGACTTCTCGACAACGACAGCGCTGCCCGACGTAACTGGACGCGCGCGCGATCCGCAATGGGTCGGCGTTGTCGTGCGCAATTTCAAGATCTATCTGCCGCCGGACGTGTCAGGCATCGTTCCTCACCAAATCACAGGTAATTGTCTGATCGGAAGCAATGGCTTCAGCGCAGAGCTCCATGGAAACTGGCTCGATGCGGGGGGTAATCCCACCGCCGTCTTCAAGGAAGTGAGGCAACCGGATGGATCCATGAAGCGCTTTTACGAAGGCGCCGGTAGTTTCTCGTTCTTTGGTTTGCCCGGTGGTATGCGAAGCCTGGAACTCTATATTGAAGACAACATTCCGATTCGCAGTGAGATTGAAGCCGAGTTTCTGTTGCCGTTTTTTGACGAGCCGGTGGCAGCCAATCTCGGTATCGGGCTCGATGGTTCTGTCGATCTCGAACTGCGTCCAGCGGACGACAGCTCCGAAGCGCTGGTGAAGGTTCGCAAAGAAGATCTACTTGAGTTGACGATCGCATCACTGGGTGTGCATCGAACTGGAGACGTGGTGAAGTTTGGTTTGTCAGGCGAGATCAAGCCTCTCATACCCGGCACCGAGTGGCCCAGTTTCCGAGTTGACGACCTTTCGATCGATACGAAAGGCGACGTGCATCTCGAAGGCGGTTGGTTGAACCTGCGCGAGACGTATGAAGTCAACTTCAAGGGCTTCAAACTCGAGATCAGCAAGCTTGGTTTCGGAAAGAATGAAGACGGTAGTAAGTGGGTTGGCTTCACTGGCGGCGTGAGACTCGTCGCCGGCATGCCGGCGGGTGCGTCAGTCGAAGGACTGCGGATTACGTGGTACGACGACGGACGTATTCCAATCGTATCGTGCAACGGCGTGCGAATTCAGTTTGAAGTACCAAACACGCTGAAGTTCGAAGGCGCGGTTTCATGGGACAGGGATCTCCAACAGTTTCGCGGCGCAGTCAAACTCAATCTGATGGCGCTGAAGATGGAAGTCGATGCGACTGCCGTCTTCGGAACGACGGACGGAAAGCCGTACCTCGCGCTTTATTTGGCCGCAGAGTTTCCGGCGGGCATTCCGCTGTTCGCA
The DNA here is from genome assembly GCA_035491355.1 of Pyrinomonadaceae bacterium. Taxonomy (GTDB): domain Bacteria; phylum Acidobacteriota; class Blastocatellia; order Pyrinomonadales; family Pyrinomonadaceae; genus PSRF01. The sequence continues at coordinate 4,293 of DATJKO010000037.1, read as the reverse complement.
ACGGGCCTCGGCGTGTATGGCGTCGCCGGGTTGTTTGCGATGAACATGGAACCGGATCGCGCGGGGGGCCAGGCGTGGTATTCGCTGCCGAAGGACGGCGACTGGTATCACAAGGATGAGGAAGGCTGCACTGATCTCCGAAAATGGCGACCGGTTCCCGGCAGCATGGCGTTTGGCGCCGGCGTCACGCTCGGCACAATCGCCGACAACGGTCACACGTTCTCGGGCCGCATGCTGCTCGCGATCGTCTTTCCTGGTCCAATTCTCATGTTGCAGGGATCGGCGAACATCCTGCGCGAGCGCGCCACGCTCTCGAGCGATGCAAACTTCCGCGCCTTCGCTGTTCTCGACGGACGCGCTGGAACGCTGCAACTCGGTCTCGATGCGAAGTACCGCTACGACGACAGCGGAAACCTGATCGACATCCACGGTTCCGCCGACGGCTTCTTCAACTTCAACGATCCCAACGACTGGCATCTGAACGTCGGTTTGAGAGAGCCACGCGACCAGCGTTTGACGGCGCGTCTCTTCAGTCTCTTCGATGCTTCCGCTTACGTGATGGTCAACTCGCAGCAGTTGGCGATGGGCGCGTGGGTCGGCTTCGAACAAAACTGGACGTTTGGTCCATTGAGTGTTGGTCTCGAAGCATGGATCGAAGGCAATGCGCGCGTGAGTTGGAAACCCGCGCACTTCTATGGCGACCTGGCGCTGCACGGCAGTGCGAGACTCGCGGTGTTTGGTTTCGGCGCTGGTGTGACTGTCGACGCAATGATTGCGGCCGACGTTTTCGACCCGCTGCATATCAAGGGCGACTTCAGTGTCTCAATCGATCTGCCGTGGCCATTGGATGAGATCGCCGTGCACGTTCCGCTTGAATGGGGACCGCAACCGACGAAGCCGCCGATTCCATTGCCGCTCAAGGAAGTCGCAATCGAGCACTTCAAGGCGAGCACCAGTTGGCCGTTGCCGCGCGAAGTACGAGGTGGAACGCAAAAACTGCTTCTGCCGAACTTCGACGGCAATCGCAACGGATTCTTCAAGACACCAACGGGCACGGATGCGGACATGTTTCCGGCGGTCTGGAGCGATGTTCCGATCGTGCCGTTGGACAGCCGGCCGCACCTGACGTTCGCGCGCAACATCAACGACGACGCGCTCGTCGGTGTGAATGCGATGCCGCTCAATCCGCAGTTTGAACGCATAGGCGATCCGGCAGCGGACCAGGGACCTGCGCTGGTTCGTTACGGACTGAAGGAAATAGTCCTCGAGAAACGGAAAGCCGACGAGTCCTGGGAGGCAGTCGCTTACAAAGGACCTAACTCGACCAGTCTGCCGACGCTTTATGGTTCGTGGGCCCCTGTCCCGCAAATGCCGGGAGGCGGAGGCCGCAATGTTGGACAAACGAAGTTGTGGTTGTGGTCCAAGACCCCGTTTGAGTACACGCGTCAAACGAGTCGTTCGTGGGACGAGTGGTTCACTGACGAAAACAGCACGTATCCGTGCCAGACAGTTTCGACGGAGGGTTGGGACTTCGAAAAGATTGGCGCCAAATCTGAACTCGACGATCCCTGGCAGTATCCGGACGAGCCGGGCCTGACGTTCACTCTTAACTTTGACGATGTAATGTCGATCCAGGAATTGGATCGTCCATCGCACGGTTTGCATCACGCCTTCGGTCTTCACGGTCATGACTTGGCCACGATCACACTGCCCGAGAAGAGTAATCTCGTCCGGTTCCTGATTACTGACAGTAGACTCGTTAACCCGAAAGACTTTGTCGGTCGCAATGCAAGAGGCGACAAGTTTCCGGGAACACCGGGTGGACCGCCGGAACGTCCGTTCGTCGACGTGCGCGGTGTCGACATGACGTCGATCGAATACGAGTGCAAGACATTTCTACGAACGACGATCGCCACCGAATTGGACGGCGCACGGGGGAGTGCCTACCATCGTGAGCTGCACCAGATCATGTTCTGCAATTGGCAGCAAGGAACGATCGCCGCAGTCGATGCGATTACCGGCGAGTCCAGGGTTCTCGGCACCGGCTATCAAAGACCTGAAGATATCGTGCTCACCGCGGATCTCTCGACGGCCTACATCACACAGGATGACGGAACGCTGCTCCGACTCGATCTAACGAGCGACAACCTCAACCGATCGGAAGCTACTGTCGTTAGCAAAGACATGAACTTGCCGATGCAGATCGCATTGGACGAAGCGCATGGCTGGGCTTACGTGGTGGAAGACGCTGAAAAGATCGGTAGGTTGCTCCGGATAGATCTCGCGACTGGAAACCAGACGGAGATTGTAGGCCGGCTCGATAAGGCCTTTGGTCTGCTTCTGGCCAAAGATAAGAACTTTGCCTGGGTATGTGAGATCGGAAATCGTGGCCGGCTGTCGCTGGTCAACCTGGAAACTGGCGTCCTAACGCCTCGCTTCGAAGAACTTGACATCACGTTCTTCCTCACGTGGGAAAACGACAAGCAAGAAAATATTCTGGCGATGCAATGGGATCCCGACGGCAACTGGCTCGCCCGCTTCAAAACTTTCAGCGACGCAACGGAGCCGGAAATACTCGACGAGCATTGGCCGCTGCCATTCTTTAGTGTAGTCGCGCTTCCCAACGACCGTTTTGTTGTGGTTAGCGATGACGTCATGACGATGTTTGCCATGTCGGTGCTGATTCCGAAGATCGGCGATATCGGTGGCAGTGTGTTTGTCAAACACTTCGAAGACGAATTCATTCGCTGGACACAAAGTGGCGAAGTGCTACAGCCAAACACGACTTACCGGCTCAAGATCTCGACCACGGTGCGCATGATCGGCGATGGAGAGTTTGGCAACTACGATGATGAACAGCCGCTGACGGAGTTTGCTTACTTCCGCACGGCCGGTCCTCCGGGAGTAGCCGAACTCACGCGCCCTGCCGGCGCCGAACGTGACGGTGCGGCGAAAGATAAATACTTGAGTTCGCTCGACGATCTCTCTCGCTACGTTCTCAAGACGATGCCGGCTGTTAGTGAGCCGACGCCGACAAATCCTGTGTCGTCGCGACTGTCTTACCGAGCGTATGACGTCGGGATTGAGTTTGACGAGAACTACGTCGACCTGATGTACCGGATCGGACGTCGTGATCTGTCGATCCACCTGCACGACGGTAACGGCGCCGTCCGTGGCAGCGACGGTCGAAGACTCATTCTGAACAACGAGTGGGGACGCGCAGAAACAGTGACGCTGAGCGATCACGAGGATCGTTGGTTGTCAGTGTTGGAAGACGGTGGTTGCCAGCTCATTCCACTTGATTCGGTCGTCAGAGACTCGACGTTCAGGGCGAAGAGTGTTGCTCACTTATTGCCGGCGTCGTCGTTGTGCGAAGCACGGCTCCTGCCGGCGCTGTTGCACGATGATTTTGGAGGCTATAACCCGAAGTTCGCTGATGGGACAGGCGGAAAGCTTGGACGTTGGCAGGTAAACGACATCTCTGGCTCCGGAAACTCGCATTGGATGGTTGATGAGACAACGCCGGATCCGGCATTGGTCCAGACCGTGGAAAAGGTCAGCACGCTCTTCTTAACGAATGCGCCAACGTCTGAGTTGCCCGCCGACCATCCGGACCAGCCGCTGAACTGGAAGGATTACCGGTTGACCGTGCGGTTGACGTTCAATGGTGGCAAGGCTGGTTTGATGTGGCGTTACCGCGACGCTGGTAACCACTACCGGTTCGTGATTGAGGCCGGGAAGTGTGAATTGTTCCGTGTGGCGGGTGGTGCGGAAGCGAGGCTGGTTAGCGAGCTGTTCACGCCTCCAACATTGCCTTTTGGGATCACTGTCGAAGTCGCGGGTTCCGAAATGAATGTTTACCAGATAAACGAGCTGGGTGAGACGGAACTTCTATTGACCGCGACCGATGCGACGATCGCTTCCGGTTCTGTCGCTTTCTACACGTCCGGGCGGTCGACTGCTAAGTTCACCGACATCTATGTTGACGACTTCAGCAACGCTGCGCCGGTGGTCTATCGCTTCAACTTCCTGAGTTCACGTTTTAAAAACTTCAAGGAACAGATGGAGAGCTTCGGCAACCAGACGCGGATTGTGACGATCGACGATCGGGCGAATGCTGCGCCGTTCGTCAGCGCCGCCAAAGCGATTGGCGATGCTGTCGCTGATGCTGAATCGCGCGCGTTTGATGGGTTCCTGGCGTTGGTGCCTGGTGTGGTTGCGGCGCCGGTGGTCCAGGTGACGCGTGTGCATCAGGGTACGAATGCGATCGCATTTCTCATTCAGAGTCCCGAG
>DATJKO010000036.1:0-4101 GCA_035491355.1 Pyrinomonadaceae bacterium | reverse complement strand
CGTTTCTGAGAAATACAACCACGCCGAGTTGCGCGTCGCCAGGATCCGTTTGTTTGTCGGAAGGAAAAACGAAGCCGACAAACCAGCCGTTGAAACGAAATCCTTGCAGCGGCCGCGACGTGCCGGTTTTGCCGATGACGTAATTGGGAAGGGAATCGAGGCCTGTCTTTTCCGCGGTGCCGAAGAGAATCGCACCGCGCATTCCGCCCATCAGTATTTTTCGTTCCGCGTCGTCGATCGGGAGTTGTGCTCTAACTCGTGGTGCGAGATTCGGATCAGACGAGACGGAAGGCTGAAGCAAGTGGCCGCCGTTGGTGAGCGCCGTGTAAGCCGCGAGGAGTTGAATCGGTGTGACTTGAAGCGTCCGGCCTTCGCCGATCGCATTCTCGGGTCCCCAACCGGATCGCAACAGAACTCCAGCACTCTCTTCGTTACGTTCGATGCCAGTCGGACGTCCGAAACCAAAATCGGAAAGCGTTCGCGTGAGATCGTCTTGCTTAAGCCGTTCGCCGACGGTGGCGAAGTAGTAGTTACACGAGTACGCGATCGCTTCGGTAGTGTTCAGCGGGGGGAGATTGCGCTCGTGAGAACACACAGCGTTCGCACCATGGTGCCGGTAATGTTCGCGGCACAGCGTGCGCGAGTTCTGATCGATGACTCCGGAACGCAACGCAGCAAGCGCGGTGAACGGTTTGATCGTCGACCCCGGCGGTGCTGCGTCTTGAAATGCGACTGCGGGATTAACGAGCGCACGGATGCGGCCAGTCTGAGCGTCGATGACGACGATCGCGCCGTCACGTTCGCCCAACGCGGCTTCGGCCGCTTGCTGAAGTCGTTTGTCCTCCTCTGATGCTGTGACGTTCGCGACTGCTGCTTCTTTCGGTGCTTCCGCAGCCGGCGGTTTACGCATTGCCAGCAACGCGCCCGCCAGCGCCACCAGCAATACACAAATACCTAGACCAACCCTGATTGCGAACTTCATGTTTGCGTTACAGGTGTTTCCTCAGGAGGAGTACTGAGAATCGAAAGCGCGCCGATCGTAACTACCCAACCCAGCAGAATCAGCAGCGCGCTCACAACGACGCGCGCCGAGAACACTGAAACTTCGAGCCATGTCCTTTTTATGGTTAGGTCCTGGAACAGCAGAAAGTAAGGCGCCACTGCGAAGACCAGGAATCCCAACGCGAACACCAGCACTGACTGCGGTGCAAACGCTGCGGCGAGTGTGCGCCCCAGACTGCGAATGACCTGGCGCAGACCACGTGCACTGGTTGCGATCCAGAGTTGGATCGTGATGAGCGGCGCTACTACAAAGATTAACAAGTAGCGCAACACGAGCAGCGACGCCAGTGCGTTCGGAGATGTTGGTTGCGACGTCGCCGGATCGATGGTCAAGCGTCCCTGTAACTTCCCGACGCCGTAGACCGCCAGCACGGTCAACGCGATCACGGGCAGACTCACGGCGATGAATTTCAAGCAGTCGCGCAATGCCTTTTTCAGTAGACCCGACGTTCCGATCGCGTAGTTAACACTGGTCGCCTGCAAGAGAAAGAACAGCAATGGCGCGGCAAACATCAGTGTGAATGTCAGAACTAACTGCGGCACCGTCGCTTCGCGCGTGCTGACGAAGAAGTAGAGCGCCAACAGCAGCGCGCCGTACACGACGAACATCAGTGGCAACGTTGTCCAGCTCTTGAACAACATTCGCACCGCCGACCAAACTGCCTTTGCGGATGTAAAGTACATGGTCTTAGCTCCTCAGTGTTTGCCTGCGGCACGGTCGCGAAACCCAAACTTTCCGCTCGCCGTGTTGGCGAAAATCTCGGGACGATACATTAGCTCAGCACGCGCGGGCGCGACGACAAAATCGCCCGGCACCTGCACGCGGATCGCGTACTGGAACGTGGTGTCGCCGTCGAACCTGTCAAGGAAGAAAACAGTTCGCTGGTCACGAAACTCACGCGAGCTATACCAGTCGGTCCAACCGGTGCTGTTGTAGTCGAGATTCAGATTGCCAACACTCTCGAGTTGCTCAGCGCCGGCGGGAATCGGATCCTCAATCATCAGGTGAGCCGCAGGTTTACCCGTGATGTGCAGTTTTACGACCAGCAGATCGCCGGAGTAAATCTCGCCAGTCAAAGGAGACATAGACCATTTCAACTGGTAGTTCTCCTCAGTAACGGCCAAACGCTGATACTCGCGCGTGACATTCAAATCCGCTGAGCCACGAGCCGCAACTTGTTCCTCGCCGGCGTGATACTCGACGGCCGACGACAGGAACAGACTTCCCTTACCACGTTTGACGATGCGCACGTTGTTGCCTGGACCAATCGCACCGCCGTTGCGATCGATCACAATTGTCTGGGTGGCGCTGGCGTCAGTGACTCGTTGAGTCAGAACGTTCTCGCCGTTGATGTAGACTTCCAGATCGTAATCCGGGGTCAGTTCGCGGCTTACCTTGACGTAATCGATGAGCCCGAAGATCGCGAAGGCGGTGTCTTTCGTGGAGTTCCAGTAATAACTGTTAGTCCGGTCAGACACGAGCCAGCGAGCAACTTGCGGCAGCAGCGGACTATTCGGCTTGAGACGAGTCAGCGCTTTCAGCGAAAGAGCTGTGCCTTCAGTTTCGTCCTCTTCTGCGAAGTCGAGCCGCTGCTCGCGTTTCGAATGCCAGTACGCAGTGTAGTTGTCACTGCGTGCACTTCGTTCGATCTCATTCGCGACGTCGGCGGCGCGCTTGTCAGATCTTGCGGCCAGAGTCAGCGCCAGCAATGCGCGGCCATACGGCTGGAGATTAAGCCGTTCGCCAAAGATCTTGTCGACGTACGACGGATCAACGCCGCCGCTTTCGGCCAACGCGTAGACCATGAAAGCACGTGTTTCGCCGTCAAGCTCTTTACCCTGGTCGTTCTTGCCTTCGTGTAGCATCGCCTCGAGTTTTTCGCGACCGCGAGCGATGCGAGTATCGTCGACTTCATAGCCCGCCTGTTTCGCGATAGTGAGTCCGTCCACCACGTACGCGGTCATGAATGGGTCGCTGGCATCGTTTTTCCACCAGCCCCAGCCGCCGTCCTCGTGCTGATAGGCGTAGAGACGATTGCGTCCCCGTTCCACCTTCTTCTTCAAGTCGTTACCGGCGCGAATTGAAGCGGACTTCACGTCTTTGAGCGTTTGCGAAACGATCACGTTTGGCAGAAAACTCGACATCGTCTGTTCGGTGCAGCCGTATGGATACGTCGTCAGATAGTCGAGCGCGCCAAACAACGTTCCCGCGATCGACGGCGCAACTTCAACGCGCAGCCGCCGCGAATTCACATCCGCATTTGCAGGTAGCTCGAGTGTAAACTGCTGCTCGGCAGCATCCTCGTTGGTGAACCAACGCTGAGCCTTTGTCTCACGCAGACCACGCGGTACGACTGTCAGCGCCAATTCGACGGCATCGGATTCGGTATTTGTTAAAGCTTTCGCCAACAGACGAACCTCGCCCGTTTGCGGCGCGGATATCTGCCAGTCGACGCGATGCTCACCTTGTTTGTCGATCGTTACCGTTTCCTGTGCTGGTCCAACCAGGTTCGCTCCGGTGACGGAGATCGAGATCTGTGTCGACTTGGCTTCCTTGAGATAGTTGTGGACGAGACCGGAAAGCGTGACTGTGTCGCCCTGAGTAATGAACCGCGGAGTTTCCAGACGCAGGATCACGTCTTTGCGCGAAATGACTTTCGACGTCTTCACGCCGACCTTCAGATCGCTTGTTACACCGCGGGCCGTCGCACGCCAGGTTGTCAAATTGTCCGGCAAACGAAACTTAATAGTCGCCCGTCCGTCAGCGCCCGTGATTGCACTCGGTTGCCAGAACGCTGTGTCGCGAAAATCTTTTCTGATCATTGGCTGGACCTGGTCGCCCTGATTCTTGAAGTCAGCCAACTGATAGGACGGCTTGTTCGCGGCGAGATCCATCGGCTTGTCGCCCGCGTAGCCGGTGAACGAATAAGCGATCGACAAGTTTGTGTTTACTGCGTTGTACCGCGTGCCGTAGAAGTGCGAGCGAATGTTTCCGGCGTAGTCAGGCGCCAGACTGTAGATCGCTTCGTCGACCACGCC
>DATJKO010000035.1:0-3065 GCA_035491355.1 Pyrinomonadaceae bacterium | reverse complement strand
AGTGTGGTCCATTCAACGCGGGCTGTTGACTTCGGTCGCAGCCCGCTGTTTTTATATCGCTCCACGGAGGTCCTTCTATGACACGTCGACAACGCTTGATTCTTCTGATCGGGTTGACGCTGGTCTTGCACACCGCAGTATTCGCCCAGCTCCCCACGTCATCGTCGCAACCTGGAGCGGGCACACGTCGCAACTACACGTTGTTTGGCGATCTCAAGGTTGACGAGTCACAGGCCGACAAGCCGGTGAACGCGATGTTCGACGTCATTCTGTACACAAGAGGAAACGAGCTCTTCTCCAGACAGCGCGTCGGTAATGGAGGGCGCTATCGTTTCAACAATATCTACAACGGCGACTATTACCTCGTTGTCGAGCTCGACAGCATTGAAGTAGCGCGCGTGCCGATTCTAGTCTCTTCGAATTCGGTTGATCTCATTCGGCAGGATCTGGAGTTCAGGTGGAAAGGAACTCCAGCAAACCCCGCTGGAGTCGTCTCCGCCGCTGATCGTTATGACCGCAGCGGAAAAAATCGCTCGCTCTATGAACGCGCGATGAAGGAGATCAAGAACAAGAATTTCACACAAGCGATTTCAAGCCTACAGTCGCTCGTCGAGTCTGACCCGAAAGATTATCCCGCGTGGACAGAACTGGGTATGGCTTACTTTCTCGAGAAGAATCTCGATGCGGCGGAGACGAGTTACGTTAAAGCCATCGAGGTAAAACCGGATCACGTTATGGCGCTCGTGAGTCTCGGGCGCGTGCGGCTGGCGAAAAAGAACAACGAAGGCGCGGTGCAGGTGTTGGAGGCGGCGGTCAAGGCTGATCCAAAATCCGCACAGGCAAACTACTTCATGGGCGAGGCGTATCTGGCAATCAAGAAAGGCTCGCTCGCCGTCACTTATCTAAACGAGGCCATCAAGCTCGATCCGGTGGGTATGGCCGATGCGCACCTGCGGTTAGGAGCTCTCTACAACGGCGCCGGTTTCAAAGATCGCGCTGCGATTGAGTACAACGAGTATCTGAAGAAGAAACCAGATTATCCCGGAGCGCAGAAGCTGCGTGACTACATCGTCGAGAATGGTCCCAGGGCAAAGCCTAAGGAAGAGCCCAGTCCGAGTCCAAGTCCGAACCCGTAACAAAACCCTAAAAACATGCTGCCAATGAAACTGGCGATTATCGTGCTGATGGGCGCGACGCTCATCGACGGGTCAGGTCGTGCGCCGTTGCGGAATTCTGTTGTCGTCGTCGAAGGTGACAAGATCGTTGCCGTCGGTTCGCGCGGACGAGTTCGAGTTCCGTCTAATGCCCGCGTGATCGATGCGCGTGGTCTTGTCCTGGCGCCAGGTTTTATCGACGCGCACAACCATTCCGATCGTGGTTTCAAAGAAGATCCTTCCGCCGCGTCGCAGGTGTCGCAAGGCATCACTACTGTCGTGATCGGGCAAGACGGCGGCTCACCGCTTCCCGTTGGCACATACCTGTCAGCGCTCGACGACAATCCTATCGCTTTGAATGTTTTGACCTTCGTCGGACATGCCAGCGTACGTTCGCAGGTGATGGGCAATGACACGAACCGTCTCGCCACGCCGGCGGAAATCGAACGCATGAAGCAGTTGGTCGCACAGGCGATGCGCGACGGCGCCATGGGTCTGTCGACCGGACTCGAGTACGAAACAGGAAAGCCTGCTTCGATTGAAGAAATAATCGGGCTCGCCCGTGTGGCCGCTTCGTTCAACGGCATCTACATCAGCCACATTCGAGACGAGGCCGATAAGACGTTCGAAGCCCTGCAGGAGGCGATTCGGATCGGCAGGGAAGCGCATGTTCCGGTGCAGATCTCGCACATCAAACTCGGCAGCGTCGCCGTTTGGGGGCGTGCGCCGGAAGCCGTTGCGCTCATCAATCGCGCACGCGCCGGCGGACAGGACGTGACCGCGGATTGTTATCCGTATGAGGCGTGGAGTTCGACGATCAGGGTATTGATTCCGAGTGGAAAGCATTTCGATCCGGTCGACGTCGCGCGGGGTCTGGCAGACGTGGGTGGACCAGCGAACGTGACGATCGTGAGTTGTCGAGCGCATCCGGATTACGAGTTCAAGAACATGGAAGAGATCAGCAAGCGAGAGGGGATCAGTGCGGTTGATCTCTACATGAAGATCGTGCGCGACGGTGGTGCCGGGGTTATTGGTCACACGATGAAGGAACGCGACATCGAGGTCTTTTATCGACAGCCATGGGTGATGGTCAGCAGTGACGGCGGAATTGGTTCGCGACACCCGCGCGGCGCCGGTACTTATCCGCGCGTGTTGGGACGTTACGTTCGCGAACTTGGCTGGCTCAAGTTGCCGGAGGCGATCAGGAAGATGACGTCACTGCCGGCGCAGCGATTCAACTTGCGCGACCGTGGCATGGTCCGGCCCGGCTTCAAGGCCGATCTCGTTTTGTTTGATCCGTTGCGGATCATCGATCGCTCGACATTTCAGGAGCCGCAATTGATCTCGGAAGGCGTGCAGCGTGTGTTTGTTAACGGGCAGGAAGTTTGGACGGATGGAAAAGTTACTGGTGCACGTCCCGGTCGCGCGTTAAGACATAAGCCCCGAACTTCAACCCGTCTCTCTCGAGGACGTGAAACTCGGCCACGATATAACCAGAGTTTAGCGCACCCGTGAAAGCTGCACGCGTTGGTTCGCGCCAAAGTTCCGGATTGGGCTTACCGGGAATTTCAATAACCAATCGGCTTTCGTCCGGCTTGTCCGTGTTTACAACCGGTTCCCCATTCGGCCCGATACGGATCAAAGCAAATGAGTTGCTTAGTTGCGGGTTCTCAACGCGCTCGCGATCGAGTTGCCACGTCACCCACAATCGATCGGTCCCCGATTGATGCAGAAAACTTGAAGTCTCGCCGTAGTAGTTGATCAGATAACGATCGGCAGTCACGCCAAGCTTTCCGAAGTTGAGATGTGCGTTGCGCGACTGTAGCGGATCGAACGTCCACGTGATGCGCTTCACCCCCAACGCGAGCGCCGCGTCGCGCTGTGCGAGCTTCAACATGTAACCCAGGCTCT
>DATJKO010000034.1:0-2467 GCA_035491355.1 Pyrinomonadaceae bacterium | reverse complement strand
TTACGTCGAAATTCGCGATCGTCTGAAAGACGTCATCATCAGCGGTGGCGAAAACATTTCTTCGGTGGAAGTTGAAGGCGTCCTTTTGCGGCACCCCGCCGTGCAGGAAGTGGCGATCGTAGGATTCTCACACGAAAAATGGGGCGAAGCACCCCATGCGTTTGTTGTTCTCCACGAAGGCGCGCACGCCGACGAACGCGAACTGTGCGAGTTTGCGCGCGCGAAGCTCGCGCATTTCAAGGCGCCGCACAGCGTGACCTTCGTCAACGAGCTACCCAAAACTGCGACCGGCAAAATTCAGAAATACATTTTGAGAAAGCAACAGCCGGCGATCGCTCCGCAATGAGTCCATTTTGATCGTTTTATTGTTAGGCATTCATCGCGAGGCGTTTTGCACGCGCTCGCGGTAGTGTTCCAGCCTAACCGGTCCAAGCTCCATCATTCCATCCATGAAGCGGCACAAGTCGAACTTGTCGCCTTCGGCGGCCCGCGCGGCGTTGTAAACCTCGGTGACTTTCGCATAGCCAAGGTAATAGGTGGTGATCTGCGGTGAGCTCGTCAGCGTCCGTGTCCACATATTGTTAGCCAACTGGTCGCCCTGCAGCGCCTCATCTTTAACAAACCGCACCATCTCCTCGCGCGACATGTTCGCGGTGTGGACCCGGATATCCACGATGGTGCGAGCGATGTTTTCAAGCTGCTTCTTTAGATGCGCCAGACGCGGCAACGCGCTGCCCCAGCCTTGGTCCAGAAGAAGACGCTCGCAAAATGTTCCCCAGCCTTCAACGTAAACCGAATCTGGGAACATCGCCCGCACCTTGTGCGGATGTTGCGCGGCATATTTGAGCTGCACGTAATGACCCGGAATCAGTTCATGCGGCACAATCATCCGGCTGAACGGCCGGTTAAAATCGCGGAAGAACGCTTCGCGCTGTTCGGCCGTCGCATCTCCTGCAGGCACCGGCAGAAATAAAATCGTTTTTGCTTCCGGCGAATACGGGCCGGCAGGATAGACGCCGCCGAAACTTTGACCGACGAAGTAACCCGGAGCCCGGTCGACGACCAGGGTCAGCGGATCAGGCAGCGTCATGATTCGCTTCTTCCGCACAAACTTTTCAATCTCGACGACGTTTGTCTTCCAGCGTGAAGCGTAAGTTTCTTCGTTCGTATCGCGGTCTTCGGCGACGCGTTCGAACAGCTGGCGGAGCAAAACGGCGTCTTCCGCGGGCGGCTTCTTGTCCTGCATCAATTCGCGCCAGACCTTCCGTCCAAAGTTTGCAGCTTCAGTCCGCTTGGCCGCAAGGTCTGAGGTTGCTCGTTTCAAAACATCGGCCACAGGCTCCTGAACCCTGGTGCCGAGTCGAAACATCGTCGCGTATTCAGTGCCGAGCCTTGGTGAACGGGTCGCGTTTTGCGAAAGCTTCTCGATGTTATCGGCGAGTTCGGAGATCGCCTTGGCTACGTTCGCGCCTTGGTCGCGCCCTTCGGGATTGTCACCGACCGCTCGCGCGAATCCTTCCCGATAAAAGGTCGCGGTCGCGCGAAACTGTCCCACTGCGATCTTACAAAGTTCCGGAGCGACTTCGTCGCCTTTCGCGCGCGCAAAGTTTGCACTGCACTGACGAGCAAATGCCGGCAACAGAGCGGCGCGCGCGCAAACCCGCTGTTGTCGTTCCGCAAGCGGCAGATCATCCCGCACCAGGAGAAACACGGCTGCGTTAGCAATGACCTCCGACCAATAGAGTGGATCGCGCTGCGGCCGCCGCAGAATTATCTGTTCGTGCAGTTCACGTTCGACCTGCGCAAGCAATGCTTCAGCGTCGAGCCGATCGTCGAATGGCAAATCGGGAGTGGTCAGCAGCTTCGTTAATCGGTCGCGTTCTATCTCGTTGGCCTGAACCCAGTGTGCCAGTTTTTCAGTCGAAAAATCTTCAAGCCTGCCGTCAAACGCGTGATAACCCGCCTGCGTCGCCCGGGTTGGGAACATTTCGAGATACGCACTCAAATAAGCATCCGCCAATCCGCCCCACGTGCTCTGCAGCATGGCAAATGTGATGAAGATCAACAGACAGAAACGACCCATGACTGCAGCCTGCATCCTCAGTCTAAAACGTCACGTAGAATCTAATCTGTGTTTTTATCGGCAGAGGTAGTCTGTCCTTTTGCCGATAGGCGGGTCACTCGCCGCTTCCGCGAAATTCGATCTTCACGATTTTCGCGTTTCGTCCGTCGTCGAGCTTGATCCAGTCACCCATGTCCGCGGCCAGGAGTGCCTTGCCAACCGGAGAAATCCAACTGATGCCGTCCCGTTCAAAATTGAGTTCGTCGACACCGACGATGATAAACGTTTCGGCCGCGCCCTCTTTATCCGTGACCGTCACCGTTGCGCCGAACGTAACGCTGTTCGACGGCGCGCTCGGAGGATCGACAACGTGGGCCGATGCCAGAATCTGCTCTAATTCGATGA
>DATJKO010000033.1:0-13138 GCA_035491355.1 Pyrinomonadaceae bacterium | reverse complement strand
ATTCTTCGAACCACTCGCCGGGATCGATCTCCATCGCGTCGAGGTTCTTGTTACCCGACACACCGCTCTTGAGCCGTCCAATCTCCTCGCCAAAACTGTCAGACAGCGAATGCGCCGGATCCGTCGAGAAGATCAGTACCTTCTTCTTCCGTTCCGCACGCGCGAGTGCCAGCGCAAACGCGGCCGCGGCAGTCGTCTTACCAACGCCACCCTTCCCGCCAAAGATCACAATCTGTTTTGAAATCAATGGGAATTCGTTTGCCAAAGAAGGTTCCCCACCTCTTTCAAGGCCTCGAGCCCGCGGACCTCCTGCGCCATCAGCGGCACGCGATGAATCTGCAACCCGCGAAACACACGCTCGATCTCCTTGAGCCATTTCTTCTGACCGACGACGCGCGCATGACAGTACTCACAATCGTCATGCTCGTGCTCGACGCGATTCACAATTAGATCGCGCACAGGCACACCCTGCTCTTTCAACAACTCGAGATATCGCTCCGTCTCTCGTACACTCATCGACTCGGGAATCGTAACCAACGAAAAACTTGTCTGCTCCGCGTCGTAGAGCAGCTTCCGCACTGACGAAATTCGCTCGTTCAAGTCGCGCAGGAACAACTCAACTCTATCCATCGGTACGCGGCGGCGGGCGAACTGCGCGATCATGTAACGATGCTTCTCGCCCATTAAGTCGAGCGTCCGCACGATTCGTTCAAACACTTCCGGCAAACGCAGCAATCGCGAAGTGTGGCCCGACGGTGCGGTGTCGACGACGATTCGCGTGTACTTCCCTTCGCGATCCACTTCGCTCAATTCAAACAGCGACATCACTTCGTCCAAACCGGGCAACGAGAGATTCAGCAATTGCTTGATGTCATCCTCGTCCAGCAACGTACCGCGTTCGGCGATCTCCGCCAGCACTTCACCGTGCGCGGAGCGAAACCGTTCCAGCGCGAGACTCGCGTCCATCTCATACGCGAACAACTGCGCCCCGCGAAACTGTTTCACTTCAACCAGACGGTTCCCGACTTTCACGTCGAGACTGTCGGATAACGAATGCGCTGGATCCGTTGAGAAAAGGAGAATGGAATCTTTTCGCTTGGCTTGGTGCAGGAGAAAAAGCGCGGTAGCTGAGGCGGCAGTGGTCTTTCCGACCCCGCCTTTACCTCCAAAGAAAAGGTAACGTGCGTCCACCCTTACTCGCGCGGTTCGTAAAACTCGCCCTCGTCACCACCCATTTCAATGACGAAGCTCGACGAGTCTTTGGTGTGAACCACTTCGTGCATCAGATCGAGTTGCCGCAACTTGATCGCACGCAGCCGCGCAAACAGTTCCGCTTCACGCTCCTGAAACTCTTCGTCGGAGATCTCATCGAGCTCGCGGCGCATCGTCAACTCGAGCAACTGTTCCTTGATGACGGTATCGTCGTTCAACTCCTGATCGGCCATCTTCTGAATCTGGCCCAGGATGAACTTAAACCCGTTGACGGGCGCCAACAGTAAATCGTCGATCAGAAACATTCGCTCAGCTCGCCACTGCTTCGGTGGTGCCTTCTCCACGCTCCAGTTTGAGACGGATGTGGACGAAGTTGTACGGGGGCCACGGACCGCTGTACTTAAACGAGAGTTTGCCTTCGTATTTCGAGGCGATCTCCTTGACCTTCTGGTCAAACTCCGTTTCCCGATCGCGCTCGATCAGGAACGCGGCGTTCATGATCATGCGATCGCCGATCGGTTTGTTCGCACGCGAGGCGACGGCCACGTCGCGCAGGTGTGAATAGATCTCGCGGATGTAGGCATCTGCCTGATCCGTCAACGCCGTCTCGATCAGACGGCCGAGTTGCATGCGCGCGAAGTAAGTCGAACCGGTCGTGCGCGAGGTGATCTGCTCCTTGAGGTGACGGATCTCGTCGTCTTTCTCTTCGAGTTCGGCGGTGACTTTGTCGCGGTCCCAATTCACCTTGAGTCCAAACTCGACTTTGCCTTCCATCTTCGCCAGCACGTCACGCAGCGCGTCGTAAGTGCCGCGAATGAGCTCGACGATGTCGTCTTCCGTACGGAACAACGCACCGAACGCCATCGGCAACACCGTAAACTCGCGCATCACCGTCTCGTTCACCTGCTCGTGCGCGAAGACGTTTTCGCGCGTCGGGTCGTAAACCACCAATGGCGTGTTCGAGACCACGGCGGCCAGACCCTGGTGCCGCACCGTATAAATGTCATCGCCTCGTCCGCCAATACCCATCGGACCGAACGATCGCGGCTCATCGGTTTCAATGATGCAGTAGACATACTTTCCCTCGGGCGCGGGCTCGAGAGAGGGTTGTTCGACTTCACGGCTCATTTTGTTTTTTAAGCCCGGTGTGGGCAGCCCGGAAAGAGGGGATCAAATTTCGCGCTGATGATAAACAGTTCGGGGCCGTGTAGACAAGCTTTCGTCAACCGTCGTCTGTTTTGTGACATGTCCCGAACGGATTTCAAACAATCGCGGAGGTACACTCGGTAAACCGGATTGTTGTCATGCACCGGTTTGTGCCCAATTCAGTGTTTTGCCAGCACGTGCGTGCTGGCATGAACGTTGCTCCTTGTTTAGAGGACAAGGGAGGAGATTCGATTATGCTGTGGACGATTTTAGTGATTCTATTAGTCTTGTGGCTCATCGGTATGCTTTCGCACGTCGGCGGCGGCCTGATTCACTTGCTATTGGTTGTCGCGGTCGTGGTGTTGATTATCAACCTGGTTACGGGCCGTCGCGCAGTCTAAGGCGGAACCGTCAATCCAACTGAGCAAGATCTGTGTTGGCCGGGCCGTCATAAACCCGGCCTTTCGCAGTAAACCGGGAACCGTGACACGGACAATCCCAAGTCTTTTCGCACGTGTTCCATGAAACCACGCAGATGCGGTCAGACGGCTGACCGTTTGTGTACCGTTCCGCTCTCGTCGCGAAAAAACTGCGACCTTCATCGCGATAAAAGCGACCTCCAACATGCCTTCTCGCATCACCGCGCCCCGACCAAGTCTTAACTCGTCGACCGAATTAACATCGCCCGGTTCTCCTCGAGACGAGGCTGCGACGGCGTGTCGGCAGTCGACATCCAGATAGAATTATTCTCTTGCGCATCGTCTTTCATACGATCCGTGTAGGGGTGTGTGGAATGGAGTCAAGGCGCTTAACTCCATTCCGATATTGCTGTAGCTACTTCGATGGCGCTGGAGCTGGCGTTTGAATGTTCACGTCGACGCGTTTGTTTCCGCCAAAAAACCGGCCGCCAAATACGAACAACGCCGCAACGACGATGATCACGAAGATCACAAGAACTGCCACAACTCCTGTGCTGCCACTACCATTGTCTGCCATTTCTGTTCCTCCAAGTTGATTTAATAAATAGCGACAACCAACCTAGCCGGCGGTTGTCTCACCACCCAGCAAAGTCAAAACTTCTCCGGTCACGTAACTCGAGTCGATCTCTGAAGCGAAATAAACGTACGCGGGCGCAATTTCTTCCGGCTGCGCGGGACGCTTCATCGGCGTGTCGGCGCCAAACTTCGCGACTTCCGCCGCTGGCTTGTCGGAAGGATTCAGCGGCGTCCACACCGGACCCGGCGCAACGCAGTTCACCCGAATACCTTTTTCTACCAGGTTTTGCGCCAACGATTTCGTAAACGCGTGAATTGCGCCTTTGGTCGAAGCGTAGTCGAGCAGACCTTTGCTTCCCTCGAGACCGGTGATCGATCCCGTGTTCACGATCGCGCTGCCTTTACGCAGGTGCGACAACGCGGCTTTGGCCATGTGGAAGTAGGCGTAGATGTTCGTCTTGAACGTACGATCCCACTGCTCGTCGCTTACGTCTTTGAGATCGTCCTGGTGTTGCTGAAAGGCGGCGTTGTTGACGAGGACGTCCAACTTGCCAAACTCGTCAACGGTCCGCTTCACCACTTCCCTGCAGACTTTCGGATCCGTTAAGTCAGCTTCCAATGCCAACGCACGTTGACCTTCAGCCTCGATCGCTTGGACCGTTTCATCCGCGTCGCGCTGCTCTTCCTTTAAATACGTGAAAGCAACGTCAGCGCCTTCGCGTGCAAACAACACCGCAACGGCGCGACCGATTCCGGAATCACCACCGGTTATAAGCGCAACTTTGTCTTTGAGTTTTTCGGCGCCTTTGTAGAATGGCGCCATGTAATTTGGCCGCGGTTCGAGCTCCGCTTCAATCCCAGGCTTGGGCTGATGTTGCGGAGGCATCGGCGACTTCGGTTGTTCGAGCTTGCCGATTTCTGCCATTACTTCACCCGTGTTGTTCGAACGCATTGGAGTCGCACTAGCGTTTCTTACCGGCTTTCTTACCGCCCTTGCGCGATGAACTGTGGTTTTCCTTCTTGCCACGACCGCTGCCGCTCTTCTTTCCCCCACCTGATTCCTTGTTCACCGTCGCCCACGCGCGGCTCTTCGCTTCTTTCTTCGATACGCCTTTGTCTTCGTACCCTTCCTCAATGTGCTCAGCCTGACGCTTCTGTTTGTCGGTGTACTTCGACTTGTCTCCTCTAGGCATTGTTCGATCCTCCTTGTTCTCAGCGTGGCTACTGAGCAAATCGCGTCCCACATTACGAGCATGAGACCGTCGCTCGCAAAAAACACAGTTGTGACAGCGAATTAGCGTTGGCATCGCGCTTGCGCCTCAGCCGAAATGTGTTGGATTCAACGTTCCGGATGCTCCGGAACTAAACAACCGGGATGGTTGGCTGTATAGGAAACCTACACCAAGGAGGATTGACAGATGCCTAAGAAGGCGACAAAGAGTCATCGAGAATTGATTGATACCGGCAAGGACAAACGCTTCGTCCGGCGTGATGAGAAGGGACAATTCAAGAACGTCGTCGACGTTGGTCGATCGCTTTCGCGCGACAAGCAACGAACGGCGAAGACCAAGGTGGCGCCGGGTCAGGGAGACCGCGGCGATACGATGCGGTAACCGCGAGATTCAACGGAATGATTCGGATGCGAAAAACTTCATTAAAAGCGGCGGGAGGCGGCGCGCCTCTCGTCGCTCACTCGCCTAACGCGCTGGAAATAATCGTTAAGCATTCGCGCATGACAGATCAAGCACATCTGTTCTTCGTTTTCCTCAGCATTCGACCTAATCACCGTCCCGCACCACGTGCAAACGACTTGCTGATTAGGCCGCGCCTTCGGCAGACGTTCGTTAGAACGATTACTCTGGTTAAGCAACATCATCTTCCCGACTGTCCCTTACCGACCAGGATCCACACACAACCAAATGCGTAAACAAATTTCGTTCCGGGTTTTCAGAAAGGCACTCTGGTACGCATGACTAAACTGGAACGGCTGCAAAATATCGGCATCCTGAGAGTCGGTACCCCCAAACGCGGGTTTCGCTACCAGTCTCAGAACGGCCGTCTGACGAAAGCAGACTTCGAACGGATCGACAAACTCAGAATTCCGCCGGCCTGGGTCGACGTCGCAATCAATCCGGCGGCTAAAGGGAGAATGCAGGCAGTCGGTCGCGACGCGGCCGGCCGTTGGCAGTATCTCTATCACGAAGATCACACCCGCATTCAGGAGTTGCGCAAGTTCGAACGGATCGGAAAGTTCGCCCAGGCACTGCCGAAGATGCGCGCGACGATCAGACGCCACTTGCGGCAACCGGGTCTCGGCCGTGAACGGGTGCTCGCTGCAGTCCTGCGCATCCTGTCGACTTGTTACATGCGACCGGGCAGTGAGGTCTACGCCAATGAAAACGGGAGTTACGGGATCGCGACGTTACGCCGCAAACACGTCACGGTCAAAGGCGACCTGATCGAGTTTGATTTTCCGGGAAAGTCAGGTGTGCGGCAGCAACGGCAACTGCGCGATCGGCAAGTAGCGCGCGTGATTCGCAGCACGATGAAGCTGCCCGGGTTCAACGTATTCAAGTACGAAAACGGTAACGGTGAATTGGTGCCGGTAACGCGACGTCATATCAACGACTACATCAAGGAAGTGATGGGCGATAATTTCAGTGCGAAAGACTTTCGCACGTGGGCGGGAACGCTCGTTTGCGCCTGTGCGCTCGCGCGTGACGGAAAAGATCTACCGCTGCCATCGAGTGCAACGGGAATCAAAAAGAAGATCGTCGCTGCAATCAAAGAGACAGCAGCAGTGCTCGGCAACACACCGGCCGTCTGTCGCAGTTCGTACGTCTGCCCGGCGATTATTCATTCGTATGAAAAGGGACGAATGATCGATGCGTGCTCGACAAAGGTCGACGAACTGATTGCGTTTCGCGGTCATGGACTACACAAAGCGGAACGCGCCCTGGTGAAGTTTCTGAAACGCAAGTAAACCGTTGGCATCGTGATTGCCGAAGCTGGACCGACAAGCTTTTGTGTTCGGATATCGAGCGACGGAGGGTTTTGCATGCAGGGACCACTGAGAGGAATACTTGCCGGCGCTGCCGCGTGGAAGTTCGGCGGCGGATGTATCTCTACCATTCTGATTTTTATTCTCGTCTTCTGGTTACTCGGCTACGTGAGATGCTGAAGTGAGTCACCAGCTAACGACAAGTTCTTCGGCCTCCTGCCAAACAGGAAGGTTTTGGCGAATCGCACAACGATGCAGGTGATCGGGCTCGGTCAACAACCAACCGGCGCCCATCACCACCGTCGTAATTGGATCTTCAGGCATCGTCGCGCGCAGGTTCAGCTCAGTTTGCAGCCGTTCCTTCATTCCCTTTAGCAACGATCCGCCGCCGGTGAGAATCATCCCGGAGTAGTAGATGTCTGCCACCGCTTCCGGTTGCGCGTCTTCAATTACCCGCTTGATTCCGGCAACGATCTCTACGAGCACCGGTTCCAATGCCTCGCGTATTTCTTCCGCGGAAATGTGAACCGCGCACGCGGATCCATCGCTCAGGTGTTTGCCGACAATCTCGATCTTGCGCTCTTCGCCCGCGAGCGCATCGTCGCTTAGCGTGCCAAGTTGTTTCTTCAACGCTTCCGCGGTGTACTCTCCTATCTGCAAACAGTAGTTCGCCCGCACATAATCGCGGATACTGTCGTCCATCGCGGTTCCAGCGGCAGTCAAACTCATCGACGAGACAACGCCGCCCGACGCAATGATCGCGATGTTCGTCGTACCACCACCGATATCTACGACGAGATGGGCCCGCTCGTCGTCGAGACTCAAACCGGCGCCAAGTCCTGCGGCCAGGCCTTCGTCGACGAGATCGACGCGACTACCACCGGCGTCGCGAGTTGCATCGCGCACTGAACGCTGTTCAACAGCCGTTGCCGAACCGGGTACGCCGACGACGTAGTATCCGCGTCGGTAACCCTCGGTCACACTGCCGATGAACGAACGCAACATTTTCTGAGTAACTTCGAAGTTGAAGATCGTGCCGCAGCGAATTGGCCTATGGACTTCGAGGCCGCGCGGTTCGCGCCCGAGGAGTCGTGCCGCTTTGTGGCCGACTGAAACCACCTCCCCGTCGTAGCGATCGATCGCGACGACAGATGGCTGATTCACGAGCAAGCCGCGGCTCGGATGGTAAATGAGCGTGTTGACTGTACCCAGGTCTATAGCTAGTCCGCTTCTAAAAAACTTCTCAATGAACTTCATGGCGAACGGCTCCTCCTCCAAAACTGGCAGGGTCCTATGGAAGCGAGTAAATAGTTAGCTTCCGAACGGCAAGTCGTATGCCTCACGGAAAGAGTTGATGCGCCTGGGGGTGTCCTGTGAATCTAACAAAGAATCATTACAGAGGTGTTTCCACATCCGTATGACATCTGTGCGAAGAACGCGCGGGATGTACTACTTCGAAGCGTTCAAGATGACTTGATGCAGTCTGTCGAGAGACGCGGCGGGGTCGTCGCCGAGATCGATTCGGACCGCGCGGCGACCACGAGTGCGCAGTGCGCGGAAGTCGCCGAGCGCTTGGGCCTGCTTCAAGATGCTGAAGGTGTAAGGCTCACCGGGAACGGGCAAGTCGGTCTTGTCCTTCGCTTCGATCTGGAAGAAGACGCCGGTGTTTGGACCGCCCTTGTGAAGCTGTCCGGTTGAGTGCAGAAAACGCGGTCCATAGCCGTTGGTCGTCGCACACTTCGCACGGTCGCGTACGCTAGTTCTGATCTCCAGCAACTTGCGATCGAGCTCGGGCAGCTCTTCGATGTAATCGAGAAACGCGACGTAGTCGCCGGGTTGGATCGACTGGACCTGCGCGCGAATCGCATCGTCATCTGCTATTTCTTCGTCGTCAGGCAAACTGCCCTGCTTCGCAAACTCGCTTAGCAGTTCGCGAGTCGCATCTTTTGCTTCCTGCACGTTGGGCTGATCGAACGGATTGATGCCGAGTCGCCAACCGGCACAGGCGGTCGCAAACTCCCAGATAAAAAACTCCGCGCCGAGATGGTAGATATCGTTAACCTGGCGGTTCACGATCGGATGCCCCGCATTGGCCAACCCACCAAACGCCGCGTTCGTGTTTTGCGGAATCACACCAACCGAGATTGCCATGAAGACTCGATCGTCGCCGTAAACTGGCGCGTCACCAAGTGGTTCGCCCGTCACCGGGAGTATTCCCTTCCCTTCCTTGCCGGTGCTCTCGGCGATGAGTTGTTCGATCCAGAGTCCGAGCGTTTCGATCTGCGGATCGATCGCGAGCGTCAGTTTGTCGCGGCCGGCATTAGCGCATTCGCCGAGAATCGTTCCCAACTTCAGGGCATCGTTTGACGCAGCGGGCATCAACGCCGAACAGGACTGCGCTGCTTCTTTCGCGCGTTCGAGTAACTTGCGAATGTCGATTCCCATCAACGCTGCGGGCACCATGCCGAAGTACGAGAGCGCCGAGTAACGCCCGCCAATGTCAGCCTGATTCAGAAACGTTCGTTGAAACCCGAGTTCGGCGGCGGTGTCGACGAGTGGTGAGCCCGCATCGGTGATGGCAATGAAATTCTCCCCGGGATTCGAGCGTCGTTGGCCGACTTCGTCATACCAGTATTTGTAAAAGACTGTCGGCTCCGTCGTCGTTCCTGACTTTGAAGCAATTACGAAGAGACAGTGATCGATGTCGATCTGATCGCGCAGACGAGCGATCACATCCGGGTCGGTCGAATCCAGCACGAGCAACTCCGGAAACCCCTGTTGGCGGCCGAACGTTCGCGCCAGCACCTCGGGACACAGCGACGAACCACCCATGCCGCAGACCATCACGTGGCGAAAGCCGCGCGCGGCAATCATCTCCGCAAACTCGATCAGCTCGCCCGCCACGCCGATCATTTCATCGGGAAGTGTGAGCCAGCCGAGTGAGTTTCGAATCTGCTTGTGACTCGCTTCGTTTGCTTTCCAGAGCGAAGCGTCTTTCCGCCAGATGCGTTTCGCGACACCGGCCTGTTCAGCTTCGTGAACGGCGGTGTGCAATCGCTCTGCGAGTGGACCGAGGTGGAATTCCATGCGCTTCATGATGCCGACCTTGCTTTTAGACTGAGTACAAGCAGTGTAACATCGTCGCCGGAACAAGGGGTCCAAATTCACGATGTCAGAGCGAGTAAAACAAGCATTAATCGTTGTTGACGTGCAAAACGATTTTTGTCCCGGCGGCTCATTGGCTGTGGCCCAGGGCGACGAAGTTGTCGCGCCCTTGAACAAGTTGATCGACGAGTTTCTCGAGCGCGGCGATCCCGTCTACAAGAGCCGCGACTGGCATTCACCTACCACCAAACACTTCCAAATGTATGGCGGAACCTGGCCGGTGCACTGCGTACAAAACACTGAAGGCGCCGAGTTTCATCCGCAGTTGAAGGACGACCCGCGGATTCACGTCGTTTCCAAAGGCCTGGGCGATACTGACTGCTATTCTGCGTTCGACGAAACGAACCTCGCCGCGCAACTGCGCGACGAAGGGATCGAAGAAATCGTCGTCGGCGGACTCGCCACCGATTACTGCGTGAAAGAGACAGTGCTCGCCGGCATTAAGGAAGGCTTCAAAGTAAAAGCGCTCGAGAACGCCATGCGCGCCGTCGAACTACAGCCCGGCGACGGCGAACGTGCGATCCAGGCGATGCGTGCGGCAGGAGCACAGATCGTCAATACGGATCGCTAGGCAGGGTTCGTTTGTAAGTCTCTTTTGCGCTAGCGTAAGACCGGTTCAAAAAGAACCTTCTCTTATATGGGAACGCTGAACATCGATCGATACCACGCGGCCATGGGCGACGCTTCGTTCAAAGACGTCGCGCGGTTGCGAAATGAACGGCTCAGCGACGCGGAAGCGACCTTCTACGTCACCCAACGAAAACTTCCTTTCGCACCATGTCTCGGTCACGAGCGTCTGGTTCGTTTGTTGGTCGACAGCCAAATCGATCGTCCGCGTCTTCGCTTCCTCGAGCAGGATCGCGGTGGTCTGCACAACTTTGCCAAGGCGATCGAAGACATTCAGTTCGTCGGCGCCATCCGGACGGTGCGTCCAGGCACCATCGTGTTTGCGCAGGAACCGTTCGCCGACATTCGCGGTGCGTTCGGACTGACGCAGGCGCAGGAGATCAAGTTTGAGCACGCATTCGATCTGCCGATGACAACTGCCAGCACGGCGATGCAGTTTCGCATGGCCGCTGGCGAGCATCGCTGGCTTTCAGACTTCTCACTGCGACGCAACGGCGACATCGAACGCGCTGTCGACATCGCCGTTTACGCGTTTATCGGCGGCTTCAACGACACCTCAAACATGGAAGCCGCTCATCGTCTCGACATACCGGCCATCGGCACGGAAGCGCATTACTGGCAACAGGCTTACATCGAGTATATGGATCACCCGGAGATTGAGCCGCGCACCGGAAAACCAAAACACTTCGAGCAGGTCGCGTTCGAACGTTGGCTCGACGCAAATCCCCACGGCACCACGTTGTTACTCGACACGATCGACGTCTACATGGGCGCGGTCCACGCTGCGATGGCCGCGACTTCATCCGATTCACGCCGTCGAGCGTTCAAAGGCTTTCGAGTTGATTCAGGCGATCTCGCCGAGTTGGGCGAGTGGTGCCTCCGGTTCTTTGAAGCGAACGGATTTCCCGGGCTGCGGCCGAATCTGACCGGCGACCTCGATGTTCCGAAAGTAAAACGCATCGTGGAAGAGTTTCCGGAAGTGGCGGGATTCGGAATCGGGACGAAGTTGTCGAGTGAAGTGCCGGTGGTGGCCGGTGTGATCTTCAAGCAGTGTTTGATGAAAGATCAGCCAACGCTGAAAGCGTCAAACTCGGAAGAGAAGATTACGCTGCCGGGCAAGTTGCAGTTGTTTCGCGGCACGGACCCGCGTGGAAACTATATCGGCGACGTGATCGGTTTGGATGATGAAGAAGTCGCGATACCTGGTGCAGCGCGGGTTGAACGGCTCCTGGTTCCATTCTGGGAGAACGGACAACACTCCTCGATTCCGTCTATCGAAAAGCAGAAAGTGTTTGTCGAGGAACAGCGCCGGCGCTTTGCGGATATCAACAACTATCCGCACGTCTTGAGCGACAAGCTGCGACGGCTGCGAGACGATTTAGTAGCGCGGATGAAAACGGATAATTCCGGGTGGCAGCAGGTGTTAGCAGAACCAGAGATCAGTCACCGGAGGTAGTAGTCTCACCAGGCACTTCTTCAGGCGCCGGTTTGCGACGCGACTTCTTGAATCGCTCCACGATTCCCTGCGAAACATTTCCGAACGACTCAGCGAAGCGTCGCCAGCGCGATGTCGCCCTCAGATCGTCCAGCAGTGAATAGACCACCGGCGTAGCGATCAGCGTCAGCAGCAGCGACAACGTCTGTCCGCCGATAACGACAATCGCGATCGAGCGTCGTTCCTCGGCTCCGGGGCCAGTACCCAGCGCGAGCGGCAACATGCC
Source organism: Pyrinomonadaceae bacterium (assembly GCA_035491355.1). GTDB lineage: Bacteria > Acidobacteriota > Blastocatellia > Pyrinomonadales > Pyrinomonadaceae > PSRF01. Next base: position 1,271 of record DATJKO010000033.1, on the reverse strand, counting down.
TGCGACCAACGCAAGTGTCGTCATCAGAATCGGACGCAAGCGGTCGCGATTGCCCTGCATGATTGCTTCGTATCGCTCCATGCCCTTTGCGCGCAGGTTGTTCATGTGATCGATCTGCAGAATCGCGTTCTTCTTCACCACGCCAAACAAGACGAGCACGCCGAGCGCGGAATAGAGATTCAGCGTGTCGCCCGTGCCCCACAGCGACAACAGAGCGAACGGCACGGAGAGCGGCAAGCTCAACAGAATCGTCAGCGGGTGGACCGTGCTCTCGAACTGCGACGCGAGAATCATGTACATGAAGATCACGGATAGAACGAACGCCCAGATAAACTCGGTGAAGGTCTTTTCCAGCTCTCGCGCGCGACCCGAAACGGTAGTCGTGTAAGCGATCGGCAGATTCATCTCGCCGACCGCGCCCCGTAACGCTTGAATGCGATCCGCCAAGGCGTAGCCCGGCGCCACTGAAGCACGCACGGACACCTGTCGTTCGCGATCGAGTCGATCGATGCGCGAAGGACTCGTATCGCGTGTGATCTTCACGACGTTGTCGAGACGCACCAATCCGCCGACACCGTCACTGCCTCCTCGCGACGAAGGAACCCAAAGTCGACTGATCGTATCGACGTCGCGGCGGTCAGCTTCGGTCAAACGCAACTGCACGTCGTAGTCTTCATTGGTTTGGTTGTCTCTGAATCGCGAAGCCTCTTCTTCGCCGCCGACCATCAGACGCAGGCTCGTCGCAATATCGGAAGTATCAACACCCAGATCCGCGGCACGCTCGCGATCGATGCGGACGCGCAATTCGGGTTTATTGAGTTTCAGAGTCGTGTCGGCGTCGACGATGCCGCCGAGTTTCTCCGATCGTTCAACCAACTCATCCGCATAACCAGCGAGAGCGACGATGTCCGGACCACGAAGTACGAAGTCGATGTCAGTGCGACCACCGGTGCCGAAGTTGAACGAGCGACCATTGCGGACGCTGGTGCGCATCGGCGCATACTTTCGCAATCGCCGGCGAACTTCCTGCATCACGTCCTGCTGCGTGTAGTTTCCTTTGAACGCGTTGAGCGGACTTCCTTTTTTGAGCTCGTGCCAGAATTTGGTGAACGACAACGTGCGGGTCTCGTGCGGTTCGATACGCACATAAGCGTCGCCCTGGTTCACGCCGCCAAGAAAACCGCCGCCCGCCGATGACAACACCATCGTTACGCCGGGCGTTTCGAGAATGTCCTTCTCGATCGCGGACATTGTTTCGTTCATCACCGCGA
>DATJKO010000032.1:0-3068 GCA_035491355.1 Pyrinomonadaceae bacterium | reverse complement strand
ACTACATGATTCCCGAAACTCTCGGCGCGTCGGCAATCTGTCTGTACAAAGCCGATGACTTCCCAACGCGCTGGTCGCTGCAAAAGAAACTGATGGACGGCGCGCACGCCGATCCTTCGATCCTGCGGTTCGCCGATCTGTGGTGGATGTTCACCTGCACGCGACCGTATGGTCACGACATTCTCCGGCTCTACTTCGCTCGTGATCTGGAAGGTCCATGGAAGGAACATCCGCGCAGCCCGATCGTCACAAACGACATGAGTCGCGCCCGGCCTGCTGGTCGCATTCTGGAAGTCGACGGTCGGGTGAACCGCTTCGCGCAGGACTGTATTTCCGATTACGGCACGGGCGTCAGGGCTTTTGAAATCAACGAGTTAACGCGCGACACTTACGTCGAAATCGAGCACGCAAACAGCCCAGTCCTTTCGCCGTCAGGACAAGGCTGGAACGCGAGCGGAATGCATCACGTCGACGCTCATCGTCAGGACGATGGCTCGTGGATCGCGAGCGTCGATGGACGTTCCGGCGCCCTCCTCTGCTAACAACATGCGCATCCTCCTTTCATCCGAGCATCGTTACCCCGCGTTCGCCGACGTCGGTGCTGGTCCACATCCGCAGCCGTATCCTTCCGGCTCGGGTTTCTGGATTCACGATCTGCTCGCGAGAGGACTCGCCGAGTTGGGCCACCAGGTTTTCTACCTGCTCCGACAAGGCGCCGCCAAACCACTGCCTCCCGGTGTCCGCGCTGTTTCGCAGCCTGTGTGGGACGCCGATATCCTGCACACTATCTCGGATCGTGACGACGCATTGGTTAGTGAATGGCAAGCGCGAGGACGGCCGTGGGTCTCGACGTGCCACATCGACATGCGAACGCGCGGTATGGCCCAACGACCAACGACCGACAATTGGATCTTCGTGTCGCGCACGCTCGCGCACCGGCACGGCCGACAACGTTTCGTCCTGAACGGCGTCGATCCCGACGCGTGCATCTACTCCGAATCGAAGCGTGACTATCTTTTGTTCATGTCCTCGATGGATTGGGAGATGAAGAAAGGACTGGACATCGCGATCTCGCTCTCGTTTCGTATGCGCGCGAAGTTGGTGGTGGCAGGGACGGCGAACAACTACAAACGCATCATGAGAATTGCTGGTCTATGCCGTCAGATCGGCGCAACTTACGTCGGCGACGTCCGCGGAAAACGTAAAGCTGAGTTGCTGGCAGGAGCCCGTGCGTTTCTCTTCCCGACGCGCGTCGATGAAGCGTTCGGACTCGGAATGGTCGAAGCGTTGATGTCAGGGACGCCGGTGATTTGCAGCAACAAGGGCGCGTGCCCGGAGATTATTTCGCCGGACGTAGGATTTGTTTGCCGTGACGATCGCGATTACGTGTGTGGGTTTAAGCGGATCGGCACCATCTCGCCGCGCGCGTGCCGCGATAAGGCGATGCGCGATTATCACTATCTGAGAATGACGCGCGATTACTTTGCCGAGTATGAAAGAGAGATCGCGCGAAACAATTTGTCCCACTGCTCGAGTGCCGATTCAAATGGAAATCTCTCGACGACTTCGGGAGCGCGTGAGGCATAAGCTCGTCGTCGTGTCTCATCGCTCATCAATCCCGCGAGTGCATCAGCCAGCGCCGCCATTGTCTGGTTAGTAACGATTACACCGTCGACGCCATCTCGCACCAACGTGCGCACGGGTGGTCCAGCATCCATTGCCACAACCGGGACGCCGCACGCCAGTGCTTCCCAGATCGCGTTGCCAAAGCCTTCGATGCGCGACGCTGAAACGAAGAGATCCGCGTTTGCCAGGACAACGTTTGGTTCAGTCGTGAAACCGCGAAAGTGAATGCGATTCGGCGCGAGCTTTTCGACGAGGTGTTCGAGCGTGTTTCGCTGTGGACCATCGCCGTAGATCTCGAGATCCCACTCAGGAGACTTCGGCGCAATACTCGCGAAGGATCGGATCAGGAATTCGGGTCGTTTTTCCGCCGACAGGCGAGACAATGTAACTACGTACCGACGTCCATTCTTGAATCTGTGTTCCAGTCTTGGGGGCGCGATCAACGCATTTGGAATGGCCCACGCGTTTGCGCCTTTGGCGGCAAGCCAATTTGCGATCGACGGATCCGGGGCAACAACCGCAGCGGCGTGGCGATAGAGCTCCTCTCGCGCGCCTTGCCATTGGCCCAGAGAAATCCGCCGCGCGTCGGTTTGTTCAGATGCAACTACCGGCACGCCTGTTTCAGCCATTGCCGCAAGCACACGCACGTTTGTCCGGTCGATAAAGCTCACTACGACGTCTGGTCTCGTCGCCAGAATCCCACGACGAAGCATCGCGATCGTCGGGAGATCGCGAATCAACTGCGGGCAACGCGCGGTGTCGAACAGACGTAGCACCGGAGCAACTGCGACCGGATCGAGCTCGTCCGCAGTCGCCGAGCGAGGACAACCAAGATCGCAACGCTCGACGCGTTGATCGATCGGGTATGCAGGCGCGCGATTGTTTTGGGAGATTGTGAGGACTGTCGCTTCGTGGCCCCGAGCGGCCCAGGCGTTCGCGAGGTTTATGCAAACCCGTTCCGCACCACCACCTCCAAGACCGGCGATGACGAGCGTGATGCGCACGAGTTCATTCCGTGGGAAATGCGGCGATCACGTCGAGCATTACGAGTGCGCCCGCAGGTAGCGCGGCGGTCGCAAACGCGGTGCGCGCCGGCAGTGGCGTGATGCCAAGTCCCGGAAGCCATGCCGCATAGATCTGGTCCACCACTTTGAAGTCCTTGATGTCCGCGAGCAGCAACGTGACCTTCACGAGGTCCGCGGCTGAACAGCCGGCGGCGTTCAGAATCGCGTCGATGTTCGACAGCATGCGACGCGTTTGCGCTTCGAGTCCTTCTTCGAGCTTCCCCGTGTCAGGGTCGCGCCCGGTCTGTGCCGTCACAAAAACCAGATCGCCGGTGCGAATCGCCTGTGAGTACGTGCCGAGTGCCGGCGGGCCTGCGTCTGTCTTGATGCGTGTCTTGTTAACCATCTATGCGCTCCGCCTTCAAGGGAATGTGAAAA
>DATJKO010000031.1:0-4410 GCA_035491355.1 Pyrinomonadaceae bacterium | reverse complement strand
GAGAGGACAGCAAGCCAGAGGATAGGAAGCGAGAGGATAGGAAGGCAGAGGACAGGAAGGCAGAAGACAGGAAGCCAGAAGACGAACAGGTCGTCTTGCACTGAGTTCCTGCCTTGTGCCTTTTGTGTTTTTGTGCCTTTTGTGGCTAATACTTCAGGGAGAACGAATACGAGTGAAAATTAGCGTCTTTGGTTTGGGTTACGTCGGTTGTGTTTCGGCAGCGTGTTTTGCCGAGGAAGGCAATCAGGTTGTCGGCGTCGACGTCAATCCGACCAAAGTTGAGATCATCAACGATGGTAAGAGCCCGATCGTCGAAGAGGGCATTAACGAGTTGATCGCGAAGGTCGTGAAGGGCGGCCGGCTGACGGCGACGACGGATTCGGCCCGAGCGATTCGTGAATCGGATCTGTCGATCGTTTGCGTCGGCACTCCGAGCAATCAGAACGGCAGCTTGCACCTGCGTCACGTCGAACAGGTATGCCGTGAGATCGGCGCCGCGATGAAGACGAAGAACGAGCGTCACATCGTCGTGATCCGCAGCACGATGTTGCCCGGCACCGTGCAGAACACCGTAGTGCCCGCGCTTGAAGAGACGTCAGGAAAAAAAGCCGTCAGCGATTTTGGTATCTGCATCAACCCGGAGTTTCTGCGCGAAGGATCTTCGTTGAAAGACTTCTACTCGCCGCCGTTCACCCTGATCGGCGCGGACGACGAAGAGACCGTCGCTGCGGTGCGCAGCCTGTACGCGAAGATCAACGCTCCTGTTTACGCCACGTCGCTCAAGACTGCGGAGATGGTTAAGTACGTCTGCAACTGCTTCCACGCGCTGAAGGTGAGCTTCGCGAACGAGATTGGAAATATTTGCAAGGCGCTGCAGATCGACAGTCATGAAGTGATGCACGTGTTCTGCCAGGACACGAAACTGAACCTGTCGCCGTACTACCTGAAACCAGGCTTCGCGTTTGGCGGTTCATGTCTGCCGAAAGATCTGCGCGCGATTAACTACAAAGCCAAAGAGCTCGACGTCGAAGTTCCGGTGCTGTCGTCGATCCTGCCGAGCAACCGGTTACAGATCGGGCGCGCCGTCGAAATGGTGGTGGAGTCTGGTTACAAACGTGTCGGCGTTCTCGGGTTTAGTTTCAAAGCCGGGACCGACGATCTGCGCGAGTCGCCGATGGTGACGTTGATCGAAACCCTGATCGGCAAAGGATACGAACTCGCGATCTACGATCGGGACGTTTCACTGGCCCGGCTCGTCGGGGCGAACAAGGAATACATCGAACGCGAGATTCCGCACATTTCAAAGTTGATGCGCGACAGCGTCGAGGGCGTACTGAACGATTCCGACGTGATCATTATCGGCAACCAGGCCGACGAGTTTCGCAGCGTCGCCGAGCGGCTGCGAACGGACCAGCAACTCATCGATCTTGTTCATCTGTTCGATGGACGCACCTCCAGTGAGAACTACCAGGGCATCTGCTGGTGAAGAGTGACTCCCCAACTACACGCCCGCCGCTGCGAATCGGTTTGCTGCTCGATTCCTTCGTCCAGCGAAAATGGATTCATCAGGTCATTAGCGAGATCCAGGCCTCGGGTTTCGCCGAAATCGTCGTTGTAATCAAGAACGAAGCGCAGCACGCGGAGCAGTCTGCGGGACGATTAACGAACTACTGGCGCAATCGTGATTATTTACTTTACGCGCTGTACTCGAAGATTGATGAGCGTCGCGTGAAGGTCAGTCCCGATGCATTCGAGCCGGTTGATTTAAAGCCGCTGCTTGGTGAGACGCCGGTCGTGCCGGTAACGCCGGAGATGAAGAAATACTCCGACTGGTTCCCGGAAGACGCGCTCAAACAGATTCGCGAGTTTAATCTCGACGTCGCGCTGTGTTTTGGGTTTCGCATACTCAAAGGCGAAGCGCTCCAGATAGCGCGTCACGGCGTGTGGTCGTTTCATCACGGCGACAATCTGGTGAACCGAGGTGGGCCAGCAGGGTTCTGGGAAGTGATGGAAGGTTTGCCGGTCACCGGTTCGGTCCTTCAGATCCTCACTGAAGACCTGGATAACGGCCGCGTCATTTATCGATCGTGGTCGCCGACGGCCGATCGCTTTTCCGTCAAAGCCAATCGCAACAACCTCTACTGGAAAACGGCTCCGTTTGTCCTTCGCAAACTGAAAGAGATCGCCGACGGCGTTCACGTTTCGCCACCGGAGAACGATCTGTACCGGCCGTACTCGAATCCTCTGTATCGCATGCCGACGAACAGCGAGATGCTGCCGCGATTGACGCAGCTCGGCGGGAAATATGTGGCGAGTAAGTTTTCTGCCGCGTTGTACAGCGATCAGTGGGCGCTTGCGTATCGCTTCCGCTCCGGATCTTCCGATCCGAACAACACGTTGTACCGGTTCAAAGAACTGTTGCCGCCGAAAGATCGCTTCTGGGCCGATCCGTTTGCGCTACAGGTTGGCGAGCACTATTACGTTTTCCTGGAGGAGTATCCGTACGACACGGCGAAGGGACATATTTCGATTCTCGAGTTGGACCGTAAAGGTGTGGTGAGCGGGCCGCGTAAAGTTCTCGAGCGCGATTATCACTTGTCGTACCCGTACGTTTTTGAGTGGAACGGCAGCTATTACATGATTCCGGAAACGGCCGCGAACAAGACGATCGAGCTGTATCGCGCGAAAACGTTTCCTTTCGTATGGCAACTCGAAAAGGTGCTAATGACCGGCGTGCGCGCAAAGGACGCGACGCTCGCGGAGGTCGACGGCACGTGGTGGATGTTTGTCTCGATCGCGGAGCACAGCATTCCCGATGAGTTGTACTTGTTTTCAGCGCCGTCACCGCTTGGACCATGGACGCCGCACCGTCGCAACCCGGTGAAATCGGATGTGCGCGGGTCGCGTCCGGCGGGTGCGTTGTTTGAGTGGAACGGCGAGGCGTACCGGCCGGCGCAGGACTCGTCCGGAAGATACGGATACGCGATCTCGATCAACCGCGTCGTGCAACTCGATCACGATCAATTCAAGGAGGAACAGGTTTCCACGATTCTGCCGAACTGGCGCAGAGGATTGTTGGCGACACACACGATCAGCATCGCCGGCGATTTGACTGTGGTCGACTGTTTGGTGAAGCGGTCGAGGTGGTCTTGAAACTGCGGATTGTAAAAATCATTTCGCTGCTGATCGTGGCGTGGACGATCGTTGCGGGCCTGGCGGCGCGGGCTTTGATCGTCAGGGAGCCGCTCCAAAAGGCTGACGCGATCGTGGTGATGAGTGGTGCGAGTGCTTACCTGGAACGCACGGCGAAGGCGGCGCAGTTGTTTCACGACGGACGCGCATCGCTGATCCTGTTGACTGACGATGAAACGCGAGGCGGATGGGACAATCTGCGCCAGCGAAATGCGTTCTTCGTCGAGCGTGAGATGGACGAATTGCTTGAAGCCGGCGTTCCGCTCGACAACGTGTTCATCGTTCCCGGAGTTGCGCATAGCACCCGCGATGAAGCGAAGCTCGTTAAGGACTATGCTTTTAGTGACAGAGGGATGCGTCTAACACCGACCGGCATTCGATCGGTTTTGATCGTGACCTCCGCGTACCATTCACGGCGCACGCTCGGCACGTTCGAAAAGACCTTCGCGGGAACGAATGTAAAGTTCGGAATCGAGCCGTCACCCGACGATTCGTTCAATGCGTCGAGCGCTTTGTGGTGGGTGAGACCCGCGGGCTGGCGCAACGTCGGCGGCGAGTACGTCAAACTGATCTACTATTGGTTCGAAGTATGACTAATCAGCCACCCTGTCCAGCATTAGTCAGCGTCATCATTCCTGCCTACAACGCCGCTGAGTTCATGGGCGAGACGCTCGACTCAGTCTTCGCCCAAACGTTCACCGACTACGAAGTGATCGTCATCAACGACGGCTCGTCTGATACCGCAGCGCTCGAACAAGTCTTACAACGCTATCCGCCAAACCTTCGTTACATCAAACAGGAAAACCAGGGCGCAGCCGCCGCACGCAATGCCGGCCTTCGCGCTGCCGTAGGCGAGTTCGTCGCGTTCCTTGATGGCGACGACACGTGGTTGCCGAGTTTTCTACAAAGGCAAATGGAACTGCTCAACAGCACGAACGCGGATCTCGTGTTTGGGGACGCGCTGCTGTTCGGCGACTCTCCACTCGACGGCCGGACATTCATGCAGGTGGACCCGCCGCGGGGCGAAGTCACAGCGGAAAACCTGCTGGCAGTGCGGGTGACCGTGCTCACCTCAACCGTGCTTTCCCGCAAGGCTCCGATACTCGATGTAGGCATGTTCGACGTCTCCTTGCGACGCGGTCAGGACTTCGACCTGTGGCTGCGACTCGCGAAGGCGGGAGTTCGCTTTGCCTACACCCGCGACGTGCTGGCCCATCA
>DATJKO010000030.1:0-1812 GCA_035491355.1 Pyrinomonadaceae bacterium | reverse complement strand
GAGCTGACCGGCTCCCTGATCGAGCGTGTTGAAGCCAGCGAGCGGTTGGGCCGTGTACATCAGCAACATCTTGACGAGGTTCGGCGTCAGACTCGAGTTTTGGTCCAACAACAGAGCGGCTGCACCGGAAACGATCGGCGTCGACATAGACGTACCGCTGAGGTACATCAGCTTCATGTTGGACGTTGAATACTTGTTCGTCTCGAGTTCCGGATGACGTTTGATGAGACCGTTGTTGACTGCCTCCGCGGAGATGATCTTATTTCCCGGCGCGACGAGGTCGGGTTTGATTAGGTTGTCGTAGTGCTTCACACCGTTAACGTCGGTGGAGTAGCTGCGCGTTGGACCACGCGAGCTGAAGCTCGTGACTGCATCTTCGCCGCGCACGTCGCTGCCGAAGCTGTTGCTGGCGCCGACCGTGATCGCGGACGGTTCGTTGCCGGGACTGTGAATCCCGCCGTAGACCTTCCGGCCGTCCTCGTCTTTACCGAGGTTTCCCGCGGCCGCTACAACAACGACGCCGGAATCAACCAGCTTGCGCACGGCGTTACACAGCGGATCGTCTTCGTAGGAATTGATCGCGCGCGTGCCGAGGCTCATGTTTACAACGCGCACGTTGTAGTTGTTCTTGTTTGCGATGAGCCAGTCGAGCGCGGCCAGCACGCCTGAAACTGAGCCAATGCCTTCCGAGTTCAGGACGCGCAGGTTAAGCAGACTCGCGCCGGGAGCAATGCCTTCGTAGGCGCCGCTCGTCGGGGTACCGTCACCAGCCGCGATGGCGGCGACGTGCGTTCCGTGACCCCACGGATCGTCGGTGCGGTTCTCGCCGGTGAAGTCTTTGCTGAATTTGATCTTGCCACTGACTGCGAATGATTTGTGTTTGGCATCGATGCCCGAGTCGACGACGGCGATCGTTATTCCTGAGCCGTCGAGATTGTCTGGGAGACCCAGCAGGTTCTTACGAGCGCGCACTTGCTGCGTGCCGGTCGTGGTTGTGACGTGGCCCGCGGCGCGCACCGGAACGTCGAGCGAAACGTAGGTGACGTCCGACTGGGCGGCGATCTGTTCGACCGTGTTGGCGGTGACATCGACGATGCGAATGTTCAGGTTCGACAGCACGTCAACGAGAATGCCGCCGACCGTGTTGAGCAGCGAGCCGAGCAGTCCCGGCGAAGCGCTTGGTTTCGTCTGGACGATCACCTTCACGCGGCGGTCGCCATTGCCGGACAGAAGCAGTTGCCGCAAGTCAGGAGAGATCTTGCTCGTTGGTACGTTCAGTAAATTGCCGGCGGCTTCGGTGGTCCGATTGCTGGAGACGAAGAACGCCGCGCAGAGTGAGAGCAGCACGGCGACTGTCACCAGTCGTTGCCAGGTCTTTTGTTTCCAGGCTTGGGGGCGAGCCATTAAGTTTCTCCAGGGGACAGAGCCAACGAATATTCACAGCGCTCCGAAAATGCGAGCGCCCTTCTAGTGCGACCAGTGTGCCAGTTGAGGCTTTTTGCCGCTTTTTGCAGTTTTGTTCAGACAAAATGTAAATTCCGGCGAACGGGCCAACTTGTTACGAGGCAGCTTGATTGGCGTGACGAGTCAGTTTGAAAGAGAGTTCGGTCTGAATGAAAGGGCGCGATAGAAACATTCCCAACCAACGGGGACCGTTGCTATACTCGCGCGCGGACCTGCATTTGGGGTCCTTTCCCGGCTGCTTCGCGACACTCTGATCTTCGTCGCAGTCACTTCACGGGTTTTTCACGCAGTTCAGCTAGCCCGGTCCCAGGTCAGCTCAGCCCAGGAGGTCATCACATGAAAAAGCGT
>DATJKO010000029.1:0-2914 GCA_035491355.1 Pyrinomonadaceae bacterium | reverse complement strand
ATCGACGATCTGCTCGTCACGGCTACCGCGCACTTCGCTTCGGACCTGCACTTGAAAGCAGGCTCGTTCCCCATCATGCGCATCGGCGGTGAACTCTATCCCGTCGCCGACGCGCCGAAGCTTTGCCCCGAAGACACGCTCGACATGGCGTTTTCGATGATGTCGAATCGGCAAAAGCAACGGTTCAAAGAGGTGTCGGAGGTCGATATCGGTTACGGCGTTTCGGGTTTGGGCCGTTTTCGCGCCAATATTTTCCAGCAACGCGGCACCGTCAGCATCGTCCTGCGCGTCATTCCGGACCACACGAAGAGCACGGCCCAACTCGGCCTCCCGCCGGTGATCGACAAGATCGCCGAAGAGCGCCGCGGCCTGATTCTCGTTACCGGCGCGACCGGTTCAGGCAAATCGACGACGCTCGCAGCGATGATTGACACGATCAATTCCACCCGCAGCGGGCACATCGTCACTATCGAAGACCCGATCGAGTTTCTACATCGCGACAAACAGTCGTTCGTGACGCAGCGCGAAGTCGACGTCGACACGCGTTCGTTTGCGGACGCATTGCGCGGTGCCCTCCGCCAGGATCCGGACGTGATCCTCGTGGGCGAAATGCGCGACCATGAGACCATTGAAACGGCGCTGACCGCCGCCGAAACTGGTCACCTCGTACTCTCGACTCTGCACACCTTAGACGCCACTGAGACGATCATGCGTATCGTTTCTTCGTTTCCGTCGCACCAGCAGAAAACGATTCGCATCCAGTTGGCCGGCATCCTGAAGGCAGTGATTTCGATGCGACTGGTAAGAGCTGCGAAAGGTCCAGGCCGCGTGCCGGCGATCGAAGTGCTCGTATCGACGGCTTTCATCCGCGATCACATCATCAACGAAGAAAAGACGTACATGATTCGCGAAGCAATCGCGGCGGGCACGTCGCAGTACGGCATGCAGACGTTCGATCAATCGCTGTTCAATCTCCTTCAGTCGCGACACATCACGCAGGAAGAAGCGTTGCACAACGCGACGAACGCCGACGAATTCAAGATGCGCATTTCGGGTATCTACGCGAGAGATGACACGCTGAACCACATCACGACTCCCATGAGCGCTACGCCGCCTCCGCCTGCGCAGAGCAAAGAACCGGAAAGCATTTTCGTCAAACACTAGTTCACACGCATTCGCCGCATGACGCGGATACCCGCGCGCCAGTCTTCGTTGATGTCGAAGCGATAGAGTTCGATGTAACTCGAAATGCAGCGTGCAAGTGTCTGAAAGGATGGGTGTACACGCAGAGTAGGCGCGACGAGATAGACCAGCGGTGGTTCATCTTTGATCTTTTTGTCGCCGAACAGTTTTGCCTTTGCGATGTGACCACGGCGCCGGTGGGCCTCGACGCGTCGCCAGTAATCCACGCCCTGCAGCACGTGTTCGCGATCTTCCGACGCTTTCAATTCGATCACTACCAGGCGTCCGTCCTGACGGATGGCCAACAGATCGATCGGCCTGATACCGAGTTTGCCATTGTGTGCCGTCCGAAACTGCGCATGCAGCGGTGCGATGATCAGACCGGGATCGAGTTTGGTGATATCGCGTCGCAACAACGACTCGAGCCACGCTTCAGCGGCGGTGCGGTAGAAGGCATGCCGGTGATCGATCGCGGCTGCCGAACGATGCTCGCGGAGATCGCGCAACAAGCTCTGCCAGTCGGGCCACGACGTCTGATCGAGTAGACGGCGGTGGGAACTGTCGATGCCGAACCAGACTCTTTCAACGCCAAGCAGCGAACGAACGCGGGCGAATGGAAGCCCGAAGTACCTGAGTGTCTCACCATGACGCGAATGAACGACGTCGATCGATTCGGGCGCTTCGGCCAGGATGGCGCGGGTCTGTTCGCTGACGACCGCCGCCGGAACGGGCGGGAAGCGCGCCAGTCTTCTGGTCCACAATTCCTCGCGCTCCGGACAGACCACGGGCGATAGCGTGCGCAGATCATCGTCGACGACCAGGATCGTGATGATGTGTTTCAAACTCTCGCGCAGCAGCGCGACGCGAAAGCACGCGGGTTTCGCGAGGTCTTCGGAAACGATCAGCCACAGTTGTTCGATGAAAGGAGGTCGCGTGCGATCGCGTGTGCGAGTGAACCAAAGTAGTGACGACGAAAGGAATGCGTCAATCGCTGATGGTTGATCGGAAACTACCGGGCCAGTCACCGCAATGCGTTCATTTCTCCAGCGCAGGAGAATGCGTGCGTAGCGACCGGGTTGCCCGCGACGCGTGCCGGGACTTAGCGCACATCGCTCGACGATCGTTTTCAGCTGCCACTCGCCGGCGAGTTGGGCCAGCCTTGCACAACGCATTTGTCGCGCGGTGCGAATGTTCGCAGTGATCGCGAGGGCTGAAGTGCGCGGGATCAGCTCTAAACGCGTACGCTCGGCGCCCAATCGACGCGAGGCTTGCAGCACCAACATACTGCCATTCCAATTCCAATCGAGAATACGCCACGTTCGATTACCTTTTTCAGTCCAACACGAAAACATTAACCGGTTGTGCGAGACGGCGATGTCGATCTCCGATCGGCGCAATGATTGCGCTTCGCCGTTTGAGACGAATAGCCATTCCGCGTGTTGCTGAAGAAGTGCGGCAATCTCGGCGTGAGGAACCACAGATATCACCGATGAAAACGGACTATTCAGGTGTTTCAGTGAATCCTTTTACCCTGTGCTACCATTTTGGTCAATATGAGGGACGTTTATCTCGCAGGGGCAGTAAGAACTCCGATTGGCAAGTTTGGCGGGACGCTGGCGTCGTGGTCAGCAGCGGATCTGGGTGTCGCGGTCGCGAAAGAAACTTTGCGCCGCGTGGGAATAACTCCCGATCAGGTCGCTGAATCGATCTGGGGTTGCGCGCGTCAGGCCGG
>DATJKO010000028.1:0-5675 GCA_035491355.1 Pyrinomonadaceae bacterium | reverse complement strand
GGTTATCGCCAAAGAAGTTCTGGGACAAGGGACGAAAACCAACGAGTGATCACCATTTATGTGATCTACCGGCCCAAACGTTTCAAGCGTCAATTGAGAGGACGGGTGAAAGCAGCTAAACCGGCCGTCGAGGTTACTCGGATGCTGCAAGTAGCGATGTTTCGCCAGGCGCTCGGAAGGCCTCTGGCGGAACTCACATGGTTTGAAAACGAATACTAACCCAAATTAGTTGTGATGTATCGTTGGCGCATCGGCGTGGGGAACGAAGCAAGCGCGGCAGCGCGCCTCGTACTTGTCAGACGCGCCCACCGCGACGCGTTCTTCCGATTCAAACGTACGCTGAGAATAGTTCGCCGGCTGGCCGCACTTCATGCAGATCGCGTGCGTCTTGGTGATGTATTCAGCGATTGCCAGCAGTTGCGGCATCGGTTCCCAAGGTCTCCCGGTGTAGTCCTGATCGAGTCCGGCTATTATGACGCGAACACCGCGTCCAGCGAGTTCATTCGCCACGCGCACAAGGTCGTTATCAAAAAACTGCCCCTCATCAATGCCTACCACTTCCGTATCCGGTTCAACCCTGGCCAGCACTTCCGCGGCGGAACGACTGTTCGCCGACTCATGACGCATCTCGGAGTGCGAAACAATATGGCTTTCTGAAAAACGCGAGTCCAATTCCGGTTTGAAGACCTGTACTTTCTGTCGCGCGATCTTCGCGCGTCGCAGACGCCGGATCAGCTCTTCCGACTTTCCCGAAAACATCGATCCGGCAATCACTTCAACCCAGCCCGCGTTGTGAGCACGTGAGTGCGGAGGCGGTTCATCATGATTTACTTGTGCAACCAGTTCGTCCATTCGTTTCCTATTCTGAGTAAAACCGGGAGTTATAAAAAGGCGCAAAAGCAGCAATTAAAGCTAATTCAAAACTCATTGAGCGGGTGACCAGGTCGCGGGAAAGTATGCCCCACGCTCCCTGTTTACTTCTGATGTCTCGTCCGCCGGTCACTTCGTCGATGACGTCGCCCAGTTCGCGACCCTCGACGACGCGCTTAACGATATCTGCCGGCACCGCGATCGACGGTCCGGCGCCGAACGCCCCCCGCTTTCCGTCAGTCGCGTAAGCCCAGCCTCGCAGAAACGTGTGCCACTCCCCTTCGATTGAAATCGAGTGAAAGCCACCTTCGAGTCCGACGTAAATGTCTGCTTCGAGACGACGACTCTTGAGCGAGTCCCTAACGGCAAGCGCTCGTTCTCGCGCGCCCTGCATCAGTTGCCAGTCTGTCAACGGCATGTTGGGGACGTTGGTTTCGACTCGTCGCGCGACGACGTTCACGTCTGCCCAGCCGGCATCGATAGCGGCAACTCGGGCTACGCTGGCGCGTACAGCCATGATTTTTGCAGCTCGATCAGATCCGAGGGCGATTGTCTTAACGGGCACAGGCAGTTTCTAAAATGTGTGTTGTCCTGAGGATCTGTGTTCTACCTGAACACGATCAAAAGGAATGGTGTGCATATTATGACGGCGATTCGAGTGACTGCAAATTCCGGCTCGCCTCCGCGGCCCACTGGCTGGTGGAATCGCGTTTTAAGTACTCGCGCCAGTCAGTTTTTGCCTGTTCTGTTTGCTTGAGCGAACCGTGAACCAATGCCCGGTTAAATATCGCCTCGAGGAGATTATTGTCGAGTTGCAAAGCCTTGTTGAGGTTTTCAAGACTCCGATTGAACTCTTCTGTTGCTTGTGCGGAACCGTTGGTGGGAGTGTTTTGATTTGAAACCTTGGCCTTTTCTAACCACGCCGCGCCGAGATCGCTGTAAATTCGCGGATTTGTTTGCGTGGCTGCGAGTGCCTGATTCAGATGTGTAATAGCTTCGTCAAACTGGCCTTGGGCGAGGTAAGTTCGTCCTAATGCGTGGTGAGTTTCGGCGGTTGGCTTGTCATTTAGAGCTGCTTTCAGGTGTAACTCGGCCAGCCGAAGTTTTTCCTGTTGCGGGTTATCTTCGGCGCCGCGGCTTTGGTGAAAAGGGGCGTAGTTGAGTCCGGATATCCGCGCCTGCACCGGCCTTCTTTCCTGCGTGGCACTATTGAGCGCAACCAGTCCTTTGTCGAACTCGCTTTCTCTCGTGAGCGACCAAACCGCGTAGGCGACGCCAGCGACGATCAAAAACGACGCCGCAATTGGCAGCGCCACTCGGAGGCTCCACGATCCTCGCTTAATGCGCTGCTGCTTCAGTCCTAAAGCAATTTGCAGACGGGCGCGCCGATCCTCAGCCCGTAAAAAGTACTGCTCAATCCGTTCACGTTCTTCGCCTTCAAACTGACCGGCAACGTACTGATCGGTCAACTCCGCGACGGTCATGTCAAATTCTTCAGCGAACGCGGGATCCGTCATCAGCCGCACTCCGATTCGCTCCTCGTCCTGATCATTGAGGCGGCCGAGCAGGTACTCTTTTAATTCAGTTTTTTCTGCTTGTTCGATGATTGAAACTCCTGTGTGCCAGACAGTCACTAGTTATGTTTCCGAAGGCGGCTTTTGTTTTGCCTTCGTATTTTCTACACATTTCAGGATACATTTCTCCAAATTCGCCCGCAGATGAAAGGCGCGCCCGCGCAAAGCCCCCTCGGTAATGCCCAGCTCCCCGGCCATCACTTTGTGGTGCTCGATCTTGTCGTGTCCGTCGTAAACGTAATAATCAATAATCAACTCCCGCTTTTCCTCCGAGAGAAACTTCAGACATTGAAGCAGGCAATCGTACTCAGGGCCATGGAGATCGAGGAAGACCGAGGTCGACGGCGCGACGTCGGTCGCGATTTCCCGTCGCCGGATTGCTTCCATCATCACAAAACGGGCGACGCCGAAAAAGTAACGAGCCGGCTCGCCGACGTATTCGGCGCGGATTTCGGGTAAGCGCGTCATGACCCGGGTGATAGTCGTATCAGCCAGATCTTCAGCGTCGTTAAAGCCTTTTGAAACGAAGATTCTTATAAGACCGGCGCGGATGAGTTCATACTTCAGTCCTGCTTCGTCACGATCGGGATCTAGCCAGGACAGTAGCGATTCGAAGAGTTCCTCGGTGATGTTAACTATCTCCTCAGAATGAGCCAGGTGAGACCGTGTTGTTGCGGCTCGTAACCTATCGCAGATGCGCGGAGAATAGCAAGGACGCGTTCACTAGCCTTTCTTGACATTCAAATCTGCGGTTGCTGTAATCGATTTTCGCAGTTGAGGGTAAGTTAAATGACTATCGATGAACTAGTTTACGACTGGAATACGATCGACCCGTCGTTCACAGCGCCCAACCGCCACATCGGCATTGACGATGAAACTTTGCGCGATGGTTTGCAGTCGCCTTCCGTCTCCGAGCCCGGGGTCGAAGAGAAGCTCGAGTTGCTGCACTTAATGGAAGCGCTAGGCATAGACACCGCGGACATCGGTCTTCCCGGCGCCGGTGGAACCCATGCTGCCGGAGTCGAACGATTGGCGTGTGAGATCGCGGACAAAAAACTCAAAATCCGTCCAAACTGCGCAGCCCGCACGCATCGCAACGACATCATCCCCATCGCCGAGATCTCGCAGCGCGCCGGTATTCCGATCGAAGCGTGTACGTTCATCGGTTCGTCATCGGTGCGGTTTTTCGCCGAAGACTGGACGCTCGATCGTTTGTTGCAAATGACGGAGGAAGCCGTTTCGTTTGCCGTGGGCCAAGGTTTGCCGGTGATGTATGTCACCGAAGACACGAGCCGCGCCAAACCGGAAACGATTCGCGCGCTTTACACCGCTGCGATTCGCTGCGGCGCAAAAGCACTATGTGTTTGCGACACCGTGGGCCATTCCACGCCTGACGGCGCGCGCGCGGTGGTGAAGTTTGTGAAGAGCATCATCGAGGAGCAAGGCGGCGGTATTCGTCTCGACTGGCACGGACACCAGGACCGTGGCCTCGGTGTGATCAATTCACTCGCAGCTATTCAGGCGGGGGCGGATCAGGTACACGGTTCAGCGTTGGGCATGGGCGAGCGCGTCGGTAACACGCCGCTCGATCAGCTGCTCGTGAATCTGAAACTGCTCGGTTGGATCGACAACGATCTCTCGCGTCTCGGCGAGTACTGTGAAGTTGCTTCAAGAGCTTGCAACTGGACCGTGCCCTGCAACTATCCGGTCTTTGGTCGCGACGCGTTCCGCACAGCAACGGGTGTTCACGCGGCGGCAGTGATCAAGAGTTACAAGAAAGGCGATCAACATCTCGCCGACATCGTCTACTCCGGGGTGCCGGCGGGTGAGTTTGGTCTCGAACAGGTGATCGAGATTGGCCCGATGAGCGGGAAGTCGAACGTGATTTACTGGCTGGAGAAGCGCGGTATTTCTGCTGACGAGTCGCTCGTCAACCGCATCTACGATCATGCAAAAGCCGCGCACGGCGTGCTCGACGAGAGCGAGATTCTGAGGTTGGTTTGATTTGAGTTCTGCATTAAACACTTCGCCATCCGTTCGATCTGTGTTGTCCTCTCCTGAAGTCGGACGCGCCCTCAGCTTCTTCGAAAAGAACGCCGAAGCGATCACCGAAGAACAGATTCGTTTCTGTTCGATTCCCGCACCTCCCTTTGGTGAGCGTGAACGAGCGGAATATCTGAGCGAGAAGTTCTCCTCGCTCGGGTTGACGGAAGTCGAGATCGACGAAGAAGGCAACTGCCTCGGTCTGATCAAAGGAACTTCGCTATCGCCACTGCTCGTGGTTAGTGCACACCTCGATACGGTGTTCTCGGCGGAAACTGATTTCAGCGTCACCAGATCCGGCAAGCGATTGCTTGCTCCGGGAATTTCCGACGACGGCTGTGGACTCGTCGCTTTGGTCGCACTCGCGCGCGCGATTCAGACCGAGAAGATTCGCACTGAAGGATCGATTCTTTTCGTCGGTACGGTAGGCGAGGAAGGCGAGGGAAACCTGCGCGGCGTTCGTTATCTCCTGACGCGCGGCCGCTGGGCCTCAAAGGTCGATGCGTTTCTGAGTTTCGATGGGCCAGGAGTGGATCGCATTACGAACCGCGCCCTCGGTTCGCGACGTTATCGCGTGGAGATTAGCGGACCCGGCGGACACTCGTGGGGCGATTTTGGTTTACCAAATCCGGTACACGCGCTTGCTCGCGCAGTTGCAAAACTCGCGGGCTATCCGTTGCCGCGTGAGCCTCGGACCACCTTCAACGTCGGACGCATCGAAGGCGGAACGAGCATCAACTCCATTCCTGAGAAAGCGGCGATGGACGTCGATCTTCGTTCTGGCGCGGATGCGGAGTTGCGACGTCTCGACTCGTTCTTCCGCCGCGCCGTCAAACAAGCTGCTGATGAAGAAAACGCAACGCGACGTCCTGGAGATCCATTGCTGGAACCGAAAGTCGATCTGATCGGTGAACGGCCGTCAGGTGAAACTCCGTCGGATTCACCGCTCGTCGAATTCGCGTTAGAAGCTACAAGGATTCTCGGAGTCGAACCGCGACTCGATCAGTCGTCAACCGACTCGAATCTTCCAATCTCGCTCGGCATTCCCGCCATCACGCTCGGCGCAGGTGGCACTTCCGGCGCCTCACACACGTTGGCGGAATGGTATGACCCTACAGACCGCGAACTCGGACTCAAACGAGCACTACTCGTTATCCTCGGAATCGTCGGACTAGCGGTAGACAGTTA
>DATJKO010000027.1:0-2255 GCA_035491355.1 Pyrinomonadaceae bacterium | reverse complement strand
AACGCGCGTCGAAATGTGTTCGACCACGGCGAGCCCGTGCGAGATGAACAAGTAAGTCAGCTTAAACTCTTCCTGAAGCTCCTGCAGCAGGTTCACCACCTGCGCCTGTACCGACACATCCAGCGCCGACACCGGCTCATCTGCAACGATCAACTTCGGATTGAGCGCGAGGCTGCGCGCCACGCCGATGCGCTGCCGCTGTCCACCGGAAAACTCGTGCGCGTAACGATTCATGTAATCCGGATCGAGCCCGACGCGTCGCAAGAGTCCGGCAACACGCTCGCGCCGTTCACTCTTTGTTCCCTGGTTGTGAATCACGAGCGGCTCGGCAACGATGTCGCCGATCTTCATGCGCGGGTTGAGTGACGCGTAAGGATCCTGAAAAATGATCTGCATCTCGCGGCGGATCTGTCGCAACTCTTTCTTGTGGAGTGCGAGAACGTCGCGTCCCTGGAAGTTGACCTCACCCGACGTCGGTTCGATCAAGCGCAACAGGCAACGGCCGACTGTCGACTTGCCACAGCCCGATTCGCCCACCAGACCCAACGTCTCGCCCGCGATGATCTGAAACGTAACACCGTCGACTGCGCGCACAACGTCGTCCGATCCCTCGACCGGAAAATGTTTGACGAGGTCGCGCACGCTGACGAGCGTTTCGCCGCGTACGGCCGGTGGCCTTTCCAATTCGCTGACTGCGGTGCTCATTTTCTCAACTGCTCGGCATCGTGATCGGCTGTTACCGCGGCGGCCAAATCGTAAAGCACGCAACGCACTTTAACGCTGCCGTCGAGCTCGTAAAGCGGAATGTCTTCCTGCGTGCAACGCGGCATGCGATGCGGACAGCGCGGCGCAAAGTGACAACCCGCCGGCAGGTCAGTCGGACGCGGCACGGTACCCTCGATCGTATCCAGTCGTTCTTTCTTCAGGACGTGCTCGCTCGTTAGTTTGGGAACGGAGCGAAGCAGACCTTCAGTGTACGGGTGCTTGGGTCGAGCGAACAGTTCATCAACCGGCGACTCTTCCACGATCCTGCCGGTGTACATCACCGCCACACGATCCGCGACTTCAGCAACGACACCGAGATCGTGAGTAATGAGCAGGACAGCGAGGTCACGCTGCTTTCGGAGTTCGTTTAGTAACTCGAGGATCTGCGCCTGGATCGTGACGTCGAGCGCCGTGGTTGGCTCGTCGGCAATCAGGAGTTTTGGATTGCAGGCCAACGCCATCGCGATCATCACGCGTTGTCGCATGCCGCCCGAAAGCTGGTGTGGATAGTCGTCGACGCGTCGCGCGGGATCGGGTATCGCAACTTCGCGCATCGCCTCGATCGTCGCGCGGCGCGCGTCCCTGCGCGACAACCTGCGATGCAGGCGCAGTGCTTCGGCAATCTGTTCGCCGACCGTGAACACGGGATTGAGCGACGTCATCGGATCCTGAAAGATCATGGCGATATCGTCGCCACGCATCTGCCGCATCTCGGCGTCGGAGAGTTTCAGCAGGTCTTTGCCGTCAAAAAGTATCTCGCCGTTGACGATCTTTCCCGGCGGCGCGATCAGGCGCATAACTGACAACGCCGTGATCGACTTCCCACACCCCGACTCACCCACCAACCCCAGCAACTCGCCGCGATCGAGATAAAAACTCACTCCATCGACCGCACGCACAAGTCCGCTGCGGGTCGGAAACTGCGTCTGTAAATCTTTGACTTCGAGAAGATGTGCCGTGCTCATCAGTAGAGGTTGAAATTGTACTCCAGCTGCATCCACATCGAGGCGTACTTTCCGTCTTTCACGGCCGGAATGTACTTGAGCTTTCGGGCGGCAGCGATGGCCTGCTCCGTTAGCCCATGCGGCAGCCCTGACACCGTACGAATGTTCTCGACGCCTCCATTGCACGCGAAGACGACCTTTAGCACAACCGTGCCGACGATTTGTTGGTCACGCGCCTCGTCCGTGTAAGTAGGTTCCGGTTTCATGATCAATCGAGCTTTGGTGTCAACCTGCTTTCCCGTCAAGGTTTCCGCGCAAGTGGGATTCGAAAAAGGAAGCCCTTCACCATCTTTGACTTCAATGCTCGCTGCTTTCCTGCCAAACATGATCGAGGAAAAGAACTCCTTGGTGGCGTCATCTTCGGCAAGGTTGCCGGTGGCGCTAAATTGATAAAGGCGTCCCTCTGTTGCGAAAAACTCGGAACTCGTGCGCCGGGTCTTGTCGGACGAGTACCGCCGGCCTCTGACATCGCCCCGCGTCACCGTT
>DATJKO010000026.1:0-7067 GCA_035491355.1 Pyrinomonadaceae bacterium | reverse complement strand
CTGAACGATTTTGCAGCGGTCAAGGCCGGCACCAAGAAGCCGTGGGAGGTCGTCCCATACGACGTTTGGCCGTTCCAATTTCCGACTGAGGAAGTCAGGGTTGTCTTGGGCGGCGTGAGTTACGATGCGGCTCATCAAACGATATACATCGCACAAAGTTACGCTGACCCCGACGTGTATGAGTCTCGGCCGATCATCCACGTCTTGAAAGTCAGCGGTTCTGGTTCGACCATCGAACCGCCGCCGGCATCGTCGCCGACTCAAGTCACTTCGGTGAGCATTACGTCGAATGTCGCTGCGCCGCAGTCAGTCGGAACGTCAATTACATTCAGAGCTTCGCCAGTCGGCGGAGGAAGTCCCCCTCAATTCAAGTGGATGACGACCGTCGACGGTGTTTCGTGGTCAAGCGGGACATGGTCGACCTCCAATCAGTTCACGTGGACGCCCTCGGCAGCAAACTCGCGATACCAGGTGCGGGTGTGGGCCCGGGGCCCGACCAACACCGCTGATCAGCCCGAAGCCCTCGCGACGATCCCGTTCCCGATCGTCGCTGCGAATGCTGCGGTCAGTAGTGTCACCCTAACGGCGAACCAAACGGCGCCGCAGGCACCGGGCAGCGCGATCTCGTTCACCGCCGCGGCGACCGGCGGCAACGCGTCCAATCAATT
Organism: Pyrinomonadaceae bacterium; assembly: GCA_035491355.1. Taxonomy (GTDB): domain Bacteria; phylum Acidobacteriota; class Blastocatellia; order Pyrinomonadales; family Pyrinomonadaceae; genus PSRF01. The sequence goes on along the minus strand of DATJKO010000026.1, from coordinate 6,399 downwards.
CAAATGGCTATTGTTCGACGGTGCGACATGGACGGTTGTCGCGAACTGGGGCAGCGTCAACGCGTTTACGTGGACGCCCTCCTCCGCCAATTCGCAGTACCAAATACGAGTGTGGGCGCGCAGCGGTACGAGCACCGTGGATCAGGCGGAGGCGCTTGCGTCCGTGAGTTTCCCCATTGAAGCGACATCACAAGCGCCTCCCTCCCGAGTCAACAACGTCACCCTGACCTCGAACGAGGCTTCGCCGCAACCGCTCGGTCCGGCGGTGCAGTGGGCAGCGAGCGCGTCCGGTGGTTCAAATCCGTTGCAGTTCAAGTGGTCCGTTTACGATGGGTCCACATGGACTGTCGTCGGTGGTTGGGGCACGGCCTCTACGTTCAACTGGAAGCCGGGAAAGACCGGCACGTATGAGATTTCCGTAGGTGTGCGAAGCGGCGGCAACAGCGCCGATCAAGCTGAAGCGTCAGCAAAGAAAGCCTTCTCGATCATTGATGCGACCGATGGCGGCTCTTCAAATGGGCCGTTCAAATCGGTGACGATTGCTGCCGATCGTCCGTCCCCTCAGACAGCGAACACAGCAGTTTCCTGGACGGCAACAATTAAGGGCGGGAATGCGCCGGCTTTGTATAAATGGATGGTTCAAAACGGGAGTACGTCTCAAACCGTCGCCAATTGGTCGTCTTCTCCGCGTTTGACGTGGACGCCGACGGCGCCAGGTAACTACGTCATCAGCGTGTGGGTAAAGCGAGCGAACAACAATCTTGATCAGCCGGAGGTTTCCGCCACAACACCCTTTGTTATCAAGTAATATTTGGATTCGGACGACAGGGCCGGGCTGGCGGCGTGAACATCGGATGGCCCGATAGGAGAGCATTTGAAACCTGCAGAATACCGCGACGGAGACGCCCCATTGGTTTCCGTTGTAATGCCGGTATTCAATGGCGAGCGGTTCATTGGCGAAGCGCTCGACTCCGTGTTCGCTCAGACCTACCATCGCTTTGAGGTGATCGTCGTTGACGACGGGTCGACAGATGGGACGCTCGACATTGTCGCGACTTACGGAGACCGTTTACGCGTATTCAGGCAGCAGAACCAGGGAAATGCTACTGCTCGAAATCGCGGCGTCGAAATGGCTCGCGGCGAGTGGACCGCGCAACTTGACGCAGATGATTGGTGGGACGCAACCAAACTTGAAAAACAAGCGCGCTACCTCAATGGAGCTGACGTCATCTACACGGCGGCGCTCAACTTCGGCGACTCGTCGCGAGTCGAGGACATCACTTTCGCGAACGCTGACTGCCCAGAGGGCGACGTTTTCGACGAACTGATCATGGCGAACTTTGTGCCGCATTCGAGCGTGCTGATGAGAACCTGCCTGGTCCGACAGATCGGCGGGTATGACGAGACCCTTAGAAGCATTGTCGATTGGGATTTGCTGCTGCGACTGTCCGGAGCCGGCGCACGCTTTGCAGCCTGTTGCGAGCCGCTCACGCACTACCGCTGGCGAGCGGCATCCGTATCTCGAAATCATCGTCGTACGTCCGAGGACAGGCTGAGCGTCGTGGAACGTGCACTCGACTCGCCACGCGGACGACTCGTTTCAACAACGCGGAAACGAAAGGCTGTCGCAGAAGTGTGGCGGACGTCGGCATGGTTCGCCGCCGAACAGGATAACTGGACCGCCGTGCGCTGGTACGCGAGAGCAATCGCCATTTGGCCATTCAGCGTCTCGGGTTGGCGCGAGCTGCTCCGTGCAACGTTGCATTTGTTCGGTATCAGCCGCGAACGACTACTCAACTGATCGCCTCGCGGTGCGAGCCTCGCGCCGGGTCATCGATGCGGTTAAGGCGAATTCGCTAACGCAGTAGCGATCTCAGATAGGCATAATCGGCGTCAAAGCGCTGCGCGTCGTCGACGTCCCAGTAGGCAGCGCTTTTCAATTGGACGGTTCGCGTCACAATGTCGGTTGACCAGCGTTCGCCACGAGACAGAGCGACGCGCTTAATCGTCTCATTCAGCCGTCCCGTCGCAATCTGAGGCGTCATGTTTTCCATCACCCACCTCCGCGGATCATAGTCGGCATGACGCTCCGTCATTTCCAGCAGCACAGCGGGCAGCGTCGCTTCGTTCGCAAATTTCCCAGTCATCGGATTGATATACGGATAATGATGTCCGTAATTGTGGCCGGCGCGCAGAATTCCAGGAACACCTGTCAACATCGCTTCGATGATGGCGCGATTAAAACCTTCCCGTCTTGACCATAGGACATGAACCTTCGACCGGGTCAGTTCGGCGGTCACCTGCTGGATACTCAGGTTTTCTTGAATCTCAATCTGATCGTCAACACCAAAATATCTCGCTTGCCGCAGCACATCATCGCGCGTCAAGCTGCCGTCACCTGAATATCCGATCAATAAAGTTCGAAGCTTTACCCCTCGCTGACGGAGTCTTCCGAGTGCGGCGAAAACGCCGGCGTGACGCTTGTAGTCGGCCCACGCCGAGACCATACTCACGTCGATATCTTTGGCGACGCCGGGCACCGGGCGAAAAATTCGATGATCGACCCAGCAATTTCCCTGGGTATGGACATGCACGAAATTTGGGGAGATCCGTCGCAAGAATTCGATGTCAGGCGGCTCGTTCGTTTCAACGAAAACAGGCTCGCTTAAGCGAGAATAAATGAGAATCTCAGGCGTGCAGAAACCGATCCAACTCGGCTCGAGCACGATATAGTATTTTCTTGACAGCGCAGCCAAATCGAAATGCCGCGCTACGATCGGAAACGTATAGGTGTAATCAATCACGATGACGCCCCGCTCATTGGTCACGGGGGACTTCACCACGATTAATCGACTACCAATCAGGTTTTGTGGGTTCCGATGCGCCCCGCTGGAAGCGATGCTCTCCAGATAGCGGTCGTAGGAGTCGTTGACTCGCAGGGCGATGGCGCCTCCGAGAATCGGGGGCTGCCTCAGGATCCGTTCCACCAACGAGCGAACGGGTCGAAATCGCGTGGCGCGGTGCGCCGCTGTGAATAGCTCTAACGCTCGGCTGTTGCGACCAATAACGGCAAAAGCGACCCCGAAGAGCAAAGCGACCGACGCACTTAGGATGCCCGCGACTGATGAGTCGAACTGAAAGAACTCTCTAAATCGCACGCGAAATAGCTGTCGCCGAACCGTGTTCCTCTCGGATGCCGTCAGCATCAAACTCGGCGCGCGACGACGATGATGCTGCGCTTAGTCAGCTCTTCCGGGGTGTACTCCGGAAGCTGTGCGCGAATCTGTTCAGTCAGCAATTGCTGGCCCTCGGTATACTCCGTCTGCCACCCGATAATCTCGAGGCCTGGCGTTGTCTTGAAAAGGCGCTCGTAGTCGCGCTCGCGCAAACGATTTAGAAATACCGGGGCCTGCCACGTCGGATTCGTCAGATGCTGCCAGGGGCGCACGTCGCCCAGTTCGGTCTTGCCCGGCACGATCCAGGGCAGATCGTGCCCACCAGAGAGCGCCGGGAACAAATGGATCTCGATATATGCGAGCCCCCCCGGCCTCAGAACTCGCGCCACCTGTCGATTAGCTTCGGCGACGTCAGGGATATGTTCCCAGGTGGCGTTCGAGTGGACCACGTCGACACTACCATCCGGGATTGGGACGGAATGCACATCGCCCTTACGTAAGTCGAGGTTCCGTTCTGTTAGCTTCAGACCGGTCTTTCGAGCCAGCGTCGTGTAGTAGTGCCGATCGTAAACGATCTCCCCAACCAGTTTGCGAAGTGTGCGCATCACGCCCGCCTCGCGCACGTAGTCGCGATATCGCGCCAGGTTTACGCCCAATCCCCAGCGGTGACCGACGTAGGCGTCAATTCCGGTCACGGTAGCACCTGCAGAATGCAGCAGCACAGCCATCGGCGCGTTGGCGCCGCAACCTACGTCGAGCACACGCGACCGGAACGGGTCGATGCCGTTGCCTCGCACCGTTTCCAGGAACGCTCGAAATGTATCGGCATCGTGCTCCGCCCATGCTTTGATCATTGCCACACGAGCGCCGTATCCATTCACCATTTGACGTTCGCGATTGTCTTTCGGCTCGCAGTGGGTGTCAAGCTGCGAAGACCGCTGCAAGCAACCCGGCCAAGGACGCGACTAAAATGGTGGCGACAGTTGAACCCGAGTCAATGAAAGGTCCCATTGCTGAACGAGATTAATGGTCATACCCTGATCGGCTCGGAACTCTCTGCCGACTCTATCGTGATTGACCTCGGCGCTCACCGCGGCGCTTTCGCGCATGGCGTTCTGAACGCCTTCGGATGCCGTTGCTATTCGGTCGAAGCCAATCCAGTCCTGGCAAAGCAAATTCCTCACCATCCACGGCTGTCGGTCCACAATCTCGCCATCGCGGGTCACCAGGGCTTTGTTGAGTTGCATCTCTCCACGAATCCGGAGGCCTCGACGATTCTCGACAACAAGGGAGACTCTTCACGCGGTGTTCGCGTTGAAGCCATGACCTTGCCAGCCTTCTTGCAGTCGGTATCCGTCGAACGAGTGGACCTTGTCAAGTTCGACATTGAAGGCGCCGAAATAGAAGCACTCAGTGCGTGTTCCGACGACCTGCTTGCAAGCATTCCACAACTGACGATCGAGTTTCATGACTTCATGGGTTGGTACTCTGCCGACGCGGTCGCGCCGATCATCGCCAGACTGGAACGTCTTGGCTTTTTCACGCTAAAGATGTGGCGCACTGCCTGGGGAGATACGTTACTGGTCAACCGGCACAAGACCACCATATCCGCGGCGGAACTGTATTACGCGAAGAGTGTGGTGACGAACTGGCGGAGATTGAAGCAGGCAACCTTAAGAGCGATTGGCAAACATGCCTGAGCGATTTCGGTGGTGATTAACGCGGCACTGACGTAACTTCAGGTACTCGCGCAACCTCCCTGACCTTGATCACGGTCACGTCGCCGTGTCTCCACAGGGGGTCACCGCAATTCAGCATTCTCTCTGCCACGTCCCGCTGAAAGACCACGAGCAGTCTCACCGGAGGATCCATGGGTTCAAGGCAGCCATGCGCAAAGAGTCGCTCACGCCGCTGAATCAGGTCATACCAGCGTATGAGATTCGCTGGGTCAAACGGCGCGAACTTCCATGACACGAGTGTCGGCCTCGGAATGAGCCGATGCAAACGCTGGTACTCCGCGTCCATCTCCTTGAACGGCTCCAGGAGCACGATGTCCTGGGGCGCCGAATTGCGTTCGATTGCGTCAACGAGTTCTTGCTCAAACGGAATGGCAGGGGCTCGTCGCACACGATCGATCTGAGTCTTCATCGTGTTCGACACGTAGACGAAGACAAACGCCGCCGACAGGACGGCGAAGATCCAACGGCCATCGTTCGAGCAATGCCGTCTGATTGACAGGACGATGGCGGTTATGGCGAAAAACAGAATCAACGAGTTCGGGCGAAACAGATAAAACTTGCCGAGATAATTTGTGTGCCGATCGAAATACGCGATGATCAGGGCGAACACCAGGTAATGCAGACCTACCATCGGAACGACGGCGAACGATGTGAGGAGTCTCCGATGGTGCAAGCCCGCCAGCACACCAATCAAACTTAGGATCACGACGATGCCAGGCACCCACCCCCAGAACGTATACAGCGCTTTGAAAGGGGCAACGTGTTCAGAGCCCCTGATCTCCGAGTAGATGGTATCCGGGGTCAACCCGCTGCCGGACGTGGGCAGCAGCGACACAATGTCGTGTGGTACGACGACGATCATCAGCGGCGCAATGAGAATGGCGAACAAGACAGCGTGCGATGCGACCCGCTTGACCTGTTTTTCCTGGACCCATTCAAGTAGCAACAACATGCCGGCCCAGAACCCGCCCACCAGGAAATGCATGGAGGTGGCCAGAGCCGCAAACGCAATCGCGGCCGACCAGCGGCGGCGACACGCGAAACCAAAGGCGACGAACACCATGCTGTACGCCAAGGCCTTGGGTTCGATTCCGCGGAACAGCGATTCAGCTGCAATCATCTCCTCGCCCATCACGCAGAACACGGCGATGATGAGAAACGACTCGAGGACACTAGCGGCCAGGCCTGAGAACAGCAGCGCCACACCCGTTGCGTAAAGCAGCGCCAGGATCAATCGAAGTGCGATGTGCGCATACGCATAACCAAACCACTTTACCGCGGTGCCAAGAAGGGTCTCGGAAACGATGCGCGCCTTGGAATCGTCGAAAATCGCATGATAGGCCGTGAATTTCTCGGGCGCGACCTTCGAGTACGCCAATTGAAGGTAGTTTTCTTCGTTGGTGTTCCACTCAGTTGGCGCCAGCAACAGCAGGAATAGAGGCACTAGCGCGGCAACAAGCACCCACGCAGATGCCGGCCGATCG
>DATJKO010000025.1:0-5866 GCA_035491355.1 Pyrinomonadaceae bacterium | reverse complement strand
GAAACCGGTGAGGATGTTGCGTCCGTTGTTTCCATTATTTCCATTCATCGGATCGCAGCTTTGCTCGAGTTTCGTTCTTACATCAGCCACCGTCATATCCGGATTTTGTGCCAGAACGAGAGCTCCGACGCCGGCGGCAAGCGCCGTCGCGAAACTCGTTCCGTCACCTTCACCATGTTGATTACCGGAGCGAGTGCTGTAAACCCCACGGCCCGGGGCGACAAACGCTAACTGGTCACCAAACGCTCCCCTGTCGCGCACGCCCCGGTTCGTGTATCGCCCGACGGCGATCACTTCGGGAAGACAACACACCGGATCGTTGAGAATGGTGTCTGTCACGTTGTTGACCGACCAGAAGATCGGAACACCGAGAGCAGTGCCATTCCGTTTGCGACCCTGTGTATTGGCGAAGGTGATTGCCTGCTTCAACACCGTCAACAACGGTTCGTTCGTGTCGAGGCTGCACGAGATCACATCCGCACCGTCGTTTGGACCCGCTTGCGGATCATAAGCTGAAGGTTCGACTGCGAAGTGAACTGCGCGCGCCATCGTGGCCTGTGTTGTTAGCAGATTGTCGGCGCAGGCAATCGCAATCAGGCTGGCTTCGGGTGCAATCCCGCAGCCACCTTCGTTCTGGTCACCCGCGGGACTCATTCTGGCTCCGGCGAGACCCATGCAAAACGTTCCATGACTGCTCTGCGGAAAGTCGTTCATGCCGGGGTTCAACCTGGTGAATGCAGTTCCGCCGTTTTGAGTCGTCGTGAAAAACCCGCCACCCACAATTCCTTCCACGAGATCGCGATGGTTGATTTGCATGCCGGTGTCGATTACGGCGATGCGCACTCCCATACCTCTGGTAATCCCCCACGCGGCGAGGGAATTCATGTCCTGACCAATGATTCCATTGTCCGCCCCGGTATTTCGATGTTGCCATTGCTCGTTGAAGTTCCTGTCTTGCGGTACTTCGCCTCTGACTTTGACTGCTTGCAGCAGATTCGGCTCAACGCAAGTGAATGAACCGCTCCTGTCCAGCTCGTCGAGTATTTCCTGTAACGGCCGCCCGCGAGGAAGGCGGACCTCAAACATGTTTTTAGCGAAAGCGAACTTGTCGAGCTTCTGGAGCTTGTGTTGCTTCAAGGTCGCGTCAACTTGCGCGTCGGTCATGTCCTCAGGCAGTTGAACTGTGGCGCGGTCAGTCGGCAACAACGCCTCGCCGGCTTTTGTAACAAACACTTCGCGGGCGGCGATTGCGTTTTCCAGTGGTTCGCGCAACTCCGCCGCCTTCGCGACTCTTTCGTTTGAAGCCACAAACCACCAACCGGCGTTCTCGAATATTCGTCGTTCATTGAACGGGAGTGGTGTTTGCTGAACGGCCTCGCCTCCGTCGATCGCGCCGCTCATCGCGGGGGCAGCGTCCTGACCGTGGGACAGCGGATCACCGAAGGCGACGGCGTAGTCGTGGAGCTTGGCCTTTGATTTCCAGTCGTTGGTGGGACAGACGGCCTTGAGGCCCTCCACCGATTTTAGAGTGTGCGTTTCACCGCGGATTTTTAGATCCCATGTCATGTCGTTATCTCCTTGAGATTGAGGAGCTGTTTTCGCGGCTGCACCTTACTCACGCGCGCGCACGTTCGCGCTAGAGTGGGAACAGGCTGGTTCTTGCTCCGAGAAAAGTGTTGTTGCAAACGGCGTCGGTACCCTGTGCTCCTTCGATCTTGGGTTTGAGGTCGAAGGTGTCACCGGACGCAGGCTGCACGATGTCGAAATAGATCTTGAAGTCGCTGGGCGGTTTTTCAGCGTTAACCACTGGCACACCATCAACGATCTGGACCTCCTCCTCCGGACAGATGTTCTCGATGGTAATCTCATGTGTCGCTCCGGCGATGTGCGGTAGCGGCACGGTGACGCCCATCGGTCCTTCGATCCTGAGCACTACAGAGCCGCCGGGTTGGCAGGTGATATCGGCTGATGTAGTTTCACCGAAAGAGCCGAAGTCTTCAGTTGTTGATACGCCAGCCTCAGCATTGGCCGCGAATTTCACCACCTGCATGTCGTCGAGCTTGTCGTTGCGGTCGGCGTAAAGTCGCGGGTGCGCGACGAACAGCGGTACGACCGGAAACGGAATCTTGCCGAAGCCGACCGGAGCATTACCGTTGAATTCCTTCTCGATATCCACGATCCAGCGAAAGTCTTCCGGATCGCTCGTCTCGAGGTTTTTGCGATCGAAAGGCTCTTTCGTGTACAGCACGTCCTGGTCTTCCTGGACGACGGGCTCGATAGTCTCGATGCGGATCGTGTGAGTCGGGTCGACAACTTCAAACCTCATTTGCGAGCTGTGGTTCTCGGGAAACTTCGTCGTCACATTGATTGAGAGGTTGTGGCGGGGATGGCGGATCAAAGCCACCTCCCAATTACGAGTCTGTGGATTGAAGCAACCGACCGAAAGTCCGGTGACTTTGACGGTAGCAGTTGCGTTGGCATGGTCGAGGGGCTTAGCAGCTATTGCTTGGGCCATGGTCGTTCTCCTTTGGCTGTCTGGTTAATACTCGATGTACCCGCCGAACGGCGTGAACGCCGCCCAGTAGTAGGGATCGCGAAAATATCCATCCTGGGCATTTGCTAAATCGAGTTGGGCTTTGCGCAGTGCTGCGACACTAGTGAGGCCCAGCTCTTTACGATAACGATGAAACTTCAACATCAAATCCGCCGTGGACTCTGACTCGACGGGCCAATGGCTGGCCACCACCAGCGGAATCCCGAGTTCCAGAAACGCGCGCGAGATTCCCGTCAGGCCTTCGCCGTTGTAGTAGTCCTTGCCACCTGTTTGGCACGACGACAAGATCACCAGCTTCACATTCGGTAAGCGTTTGCCGACGAGTTCACCGACGGTCAGGTCGCTATCGGTCGATCCTTCCTGTTTGGCCAGCACCAGTTTCGACTGCAACGGGAGTGATTGGTTGGTGACGTAATGGCCGGCGAAGTGGACGACGTTCGCTTGCAACAGGTGCTTTTCAATCGCCGGCTTCGCTGCACGTGGTCCGATGAATTTGTAGGAGCGGAAATAGTACCTGGCGATCTCCTCCGCTTCTTTCGCCGCTGCCGGTAGATCGTCGAGTTCCGGAAACTCGCCGTGATCGAAAGACGGATTGCCGATGCTCAGAAGTGTTTCTGCCGCGCGCGCCGGGTGAACTTTGCCGGCGGCAGTGCTGTGCAGCAGCACATTCAGACTCGGAGAACTCAGAAGCGTGAAGTCGGCGACGAGATACTGCTGCGACTCCGGAGAGATCAGCGCTGCGAACGGCACGTAGCTCAGGATCTTGTCAGGGACGATGCAGAGTGCTTTCTGACGATCGAGTTGTGATTGGAACGGCGTAATCAAGAGTCCATACAACCGCTGCGACAGTGTTCTGCGTTGCTCGTCATCTCCGGGACCAGACGAGATACGCGCGACGTAGTCCGAGGCCAGCGTTCGCAGCTCGGAAGCATTGATGGTGGTTGCTTTGCTGGTGACAGACGTGTTCGTGATTAGCCAGGCGACCAGCTTGTCGTCGAGCACCGAGTATTCGAGCACCTGCAAGTCGGCCGGCAGTTGGCGTTGGACAGCATTGAGATCGAAAGGCGCGTTTGGCGGTTCAGCCGCGGTGTTGGGTGCTTTATCGGTCAGCGACTTCAAGAGTGATCGCGCGCGAGATGTCTCGGAATACTTCAGCGCGGCAGCATAGTCGCCCTTTTGAAATGCATGGTTGATGGCCAGGTCGTAGACGCTTTGTTCGCGATCGAAAAATGTGTTGCGGTTCTGCTCTTCAACGATTCGCAGCCGGTATCGTTCGAACTCGTCGAGCACTGCAGGCAGGTTCGCTTCAAAGGTTGTCGTATCGTTGAGAGCAGCGGCGCAGAGCAGGCGCCCCTTGAGAGCGTCGTAACGGTAGATCGTCGTTTCAGTGCCGGCGTAGTTTTCGATTGCCTGGTTGTACGTCTTCAGCGCTTCGCTCACGTTGCCCGATTGGCGTTGCAGATGCGCGAGCTGGAGCACGGAGTTTGAAGTGAGCCGGTGCGCGTTGGCGCTGTCGGCAATGGTGTTCGCGATCGTCAGGCTTTCTTTCGCGAACTTGATTGCTTCGTCGAACTGACGCTGTCCGCCTTTGATCTGCGCCAGATAGAGGTAACTGAAGTGAGTCACCGCGGGATCGTTAATCTCCTTCAACGCCAGGCTGAGCATTTCATGGCTGTATTGAGTCGCAGCCTCGTAGAGTTGTAAGTTGATCAATGCCCGCGTGGTGTAGAGATATACTCTCCACGTCTGCCTCACGCTGTTCACTCGAAAATCAATGAGTTGGAGTGCCCGCCAGTCGTAATCAAGTGCGCGCTCGGGTTGGCCCAACCGCAAGTATGTGTTTCCCAGCTGCGACAGAAACTTCTGCTGGTTATAGAGATCGTTACTTTCCGTCGTGATCTTGATCGCTTCGTTGTAGATATCGACTGACTTCGAATACTCGCCCAGGTCGGTGTTGTTGTTTGCCAGCCAGCCAGTCGCGTGTCCGAGCAGCCACTTGTAGTTTCGCTCCTTGCTGAACTCCGCCAGCGAGTTGAGCACTTCAGTGCTCTTGCCCAGCTTGTCCTGGTTACTTAAGCAGTAAGCAATCCAGTAGTCGCAGATCCTCGCTTCCCATTCATCCTTCGCTGCGCGAAACAGTTTCTGCGCGTCGAGAAATATGGATGCGTCGTATTCAGTCTTGATGCAGGAGTCCCAACCACGCCGGAGTTGCAGGTGTGCAGCTTCGAGAAGTTTCTGTTGCTGTGAGGACGACTGCGAGTAGTAATCGGCGATCTCTGAAACAAACGGATCCTGCGCTCGTTCGAGTTCCAGCCGACCGGCATAACGGAGCGCGTTTAGTATTCGCTTGGATTCTTCGCGATTCTCACTGGCGCTCGCCGACAAGTACGACTTAGTCAATTCGAGCGGGATGAAACTTCCGGTAATCATCTCTTTATTGCTGGTCAACTCCCGCCACGTGCGGTCGTCGTCCTGAGCAGCGGCCGCCGCGAGAAAGCTGTCCATTACACCGGTGGCGGTGAGTCGCTGCGAATCTGCTCCGGAAACGGCTTCGAGTTTGTGTTTCGCTTCTGCGATCCAACGCGCGTCAGTTTCGTGAGCAAGGTATTCGCGCCACGCGGCGTTTCGTTGTTCAGGCACTCGCATTTGCTGGAGCACGAGCGCGCGGTTGTGCATCGCTTCGAGATTCGACGGGTTGAGCTTGAGTGCGAGGTCAACCTGCTCGAAGCTGCGGGCCAGGTATTGGAGCGTGTTCGCTTGTCCGCCGTTTCGACTCATTTCCAACAGCGCGACGGCGAGGTCGTTGTGCAATGCTGAATTTTCCGGCTCGAGTTTTAGTGCTTCTTCAAACTCAACGACGGCTTTGGCGGGAGTTCCTGACATGAGACGAAACTGGCCCAATGCTTGTCTTGATGCGGCATTCGATTTTTCGTTGACCGCTTCAAGCAGCAGTCGCTCTGCAAGATCTGACGAGAGCTGATCGACCGATTCACGCGCGCCCCTGTGTGAGATGAATGGCGCGTAGGGAACGCCGGAGACGCGCGCTTCGATCGGTCTGCGTTCGCGATAAGCCACTGCGAGCGCGTGAAGGCCGTCAGCAACTCGAGACCTTTGAAAGTAATTGCGCCAGACTATGAAACCCGTGACCGCAATCGCGACGACGCAGACCGCGAGGAACAGGACCAACCGTAGACTCCAGCGAGCGCCGGATCTTTGGGTGGCCTGGTCTACAGAAACACGTCGGGATTTCATACTGGGCCTTGCTTCGGTTACAGGTTTTTCGGACGCTGGTTATCGCCAAAGAAGTTCTGG
>DATJKO010000024.1:0-2327 GCA_035491355.1 Pyrinomonadaceae bacterium | reverse complement strand
GGCACTCCGGCGCCGCGTGGCCGCGCCTGGCGCAAGATCGTTTATCGCAAGATGGGCATCATCAGCTCGGCGGATCAGGCGAACGCGGCGCGCGCGATTGCGAAGTGGCCGTTTGTCGATCCGTCGCGCATCGGCATTTGGGGCTGGAGCGGTGGTGGTTCGTCAACGCTGAACGCCATGTTCCGCTACCCGGACGTTTACGCGACGGGCGTCTCGGTCGCGCCCGTGCCTGACATCCATTACTACGACTCGATCTACCAGGAACGGTACGGCGGCCTGCCGAAAGACCATCCGGAAGAGTGGAAACAGAGCTCGCCGATTACGTTTGCCTCGCAGTTGAAGGGGAACCTGTTGCTGATTCATGGAACCGGCGACGACAACGTCCACTACCAGGGCACGGAAGCGCTGATAAACGCGCTGGTCGCGGCAAACAAGCAGTTTTCGCTGATGTCGTATCCAAATCGTTCGCACTCGATCTCGGAAGGACCGGGCACGCAGCGTCACCTGTACGCGACGATGACGCGGTATTTGCACGAGAAACTGCCGCCCGGACCTTCAGTGGCAACGACCAGTGCGACGAGATAAGGGTAGCGCCCGAATTTAGAAAATCTGCTCTCCGTATCTCCGCGTTTCCTCGGCGACTCTGCGGTTATAGGGCTCTGCTCCACCCTTACCAGAGTCGCAAACGAGCGCGGAGATACGCAGAGTTGAAATTCGGGCCCCTGGATAAATTTTTCTCGTGAAACCTACGCGGCACTTGTGTTAGTCTGAGTTTGCCCTTCTCACTCCTCATCACAATAGGAAAACCCATGATTAATCGGCTCGACGCAGGACTGCGACGACTCGTCGCTACAAATCTCATCGGAATGCTGTTCGTCGATGTGTCAGGCAAAATTCTCGACGTGGACGAGAGTTTTCTCCAGACGCTCGGCTACAACCGCGGCGATCTGCCGCCGCGAATTCACGATCTCACGTCGTTGGAGGACAGCCGGCTCGACGATGAAGCTTTCGAGAAGCTGATGGCGTTTGGCGCGTGCGCGCCGTTCGAAAAGAACCTCGTGCGCCGCGACGGCAGCATCGTTCCCGTGCTGTTCGGCGCCGCGTTGTACGAAGAAGAGATTGCCTGCTTCATCGTTGACCTCTCGCAGAACAAACAGACACAGGAAAAACTCAACCACCTCGCTTATCACGACGCACTTACGGATTTACCGAATCAGGTGCTGTTCAAGGATCGTCTGAAACAAGCGATCGCCATGTCGCGCCGCAACGATCAGATGCAGGCCGTGTTGCTGCTCAATCTCGATCGTTTCAAGACGGTCAACGATTCACTCGGTTACACGGCAGGCGACCGACTGCTGCAGTCCGTGGCGCAACGAATCACCAGTTGCGTGCGCGAGGTCGATACTGTTGCGCGTTTTGGCGGCGACGAGTTTGCGATTCTGCTGACACACATTCCCCGCGCGCAGGACGCCGCGAATGCCGCGCGCGCGGTCAAGGAAGCACTGGATCAGGCGTACCTGTTTGACGATCAGGAAGTGTTTATCGCGAGCAGTATCGGCATCGCCGTCTACCCGCATGACGGGCGCGACACGGCCGGTCTTTTAAAGAACGCGGGCGCCGCACTGGATCGGGCAAAGGTACAGGGCGGGAACAATTATCAGTTCTACACCGCGGGCGGAACGACGCGCGCGCTCAAACAACTCGTGCTCGAAAGCAACCTGCGCGGGGCACTCGATCGAACCGAGTTCATCGTTCACTATCAACCGCAGGTCGATACGCGTAGTTTTCAGTTGGTTGGGATGGAGGCGCTGGTGCGTTGGCAACACCCGAGTCTTGGCCTGTTGTATCCCAATGAGTTCATCGCGCTGGCGGAAGACAGCGGACTGATCATCCAGCTTGGCGACTGGATTCTGCGAACGGCGTGCACGCAAAGCATGGCGTGGCAGGATGCGGGGCTCGCGCCGATGCGGCTCTCAGTGAACTTTTCCGCGCGACAGTTTCAACAACCAACGTTCATCTCGACCGTCGCCGAGATACTGAAAGAGACGAATCTCGATCCGCGTTGGCTGGAGCTCGAACTAACCGAGAGTTCGATCATGAAGGAACCGGAACAGGCGATCGAGAAACTTCACGAGTTGAAGATCATGGGCATCAGGGTCGCTATTGACGACTTCGGCACCGGTTACTCGTCGCTGAACTACCTGAAACGTTTCCCCATCGACACGCTGAAGATTGATCGCTCGTTTGTGTCTGACATTTGTAAGGACCCGCACGACACGGCAATCGTGCGCGCTATCATCACGTTGGGCCATGCGCTCGATCTCACA
>DATJKO010000023.1:0-2212 GCA_035491355.1 Pyrinomonadaceae bacterium | reverse complement strand
GGCGGCGGGGATCAAAGGGAAACCGTTCGATTATGAATATGTGAGGTTGTAGGTAGACAGGATTGATTAAGATTTCCAGGATTTACAAGATACGATGATGCAGCCGTCGAGACATGATCAAAAGCTGGAGTTCATACTGCGCACGGCTGCGCGCATCTTTGCGGAGAAGAGTTATCACTCGACTTCGATGCGCGACATCTCGCGAGCAACCAATGTCAGCCTCGCCGGTTTGTATCACTACTGTAAGTCGAAAGAAGAGTTGCTGTTTCTGATCCAGGACAACTGCTTCGGCCGCGTGCTCGAACGGCTCGAGAAACAGTTACAGGAAGTTGACGATCCAGTCGCCAAACTCACGGTCTTCATCGAGAATCACCTTTCATTCTTTGCCGCAAACATGGCCGAGATGAAAGTGCTCTCACACGAAGCCGAATCGCTGCGCGGCGACTTGCACGCCCACGTCTCAACTCGTAAAGACAATTACACTAAACTTGCTCGCAAGGTTCTCGAAGAAGTGCAGGAGTCGACGCAAAACCAGCAACCAGTGGATCTCACAGTGGCGACTTACGCACTGTTCGGAATGATGAATTGGATCTATAACTGGTACGACCCGCAGGGAAAACTGAAGGTCCACGATCTGGCCCAACACCTGACGCAGCTTTTCCTCGGCGGCTTTGCACCCGGGCTGATTCCTGGACCATTGAACATCAACACGCTTCCCAAGCAGCGTGATGACCTGAGCATCTGGCGCGGCTCTTCCGTGTAAACTCTGTTTATGAATTACTATTCCGACGAAACCTACGGGGAACACGTAGCAGGCGTTTACGACGACTGGTACACGGACTTCGATCCCAACGCGATCGATACGCTCGCCGAGTTGGCGCAGGGCGGCCGCGCGTTGGAGCTGGGCATCGGCACTGGCCGTTTCGCTTTGCCATTGTCCGCCAAAGGCGTCGAAGTTCACGGTATCGATGCGGCGCAGTCGATGATCGGTCGACTGCGTGCGAAACCGGGCGCGGATCGAATCACAATCACGCAAGGCAGCTTCGCCGACGTTGCGGTCGAAGGCGAGTTTGCCATCGTCTACATCGTCTTCAACACCTTCTTTGCGCTGCTGTCTCAGGAAGAACAGGTGCGCTGCTTTCGCAACGTGGCCGCACATCTGAACCCCGACGGCTGTTTTGTGATCGAAGCTTTTGTTCCCGATCTCTCGCGCTTCACTGGCGACCAGGTCAACTGGGCCACGAAGGTAACGGCCGACGAAGTCCAATTGGACGTCGGTCAACACAATGCCGCGACGCAGCGAGTCATCAGTCAAAAAGTCGTACTCACGGACGGCAGTGTAAAACTCTATCCCGTGCAGATTCGTTACGTGTGGCCATCGGAGTTGGACCTGATGGCCCAACTCGCGGGCCTGCGGTTGCGCGAGCGGTGGGCTAACTGGAAACGCGAGCCGTTTTCTTCAGACAGCAAGCAACACATTTCGATCTACCAGTTTTAAGAGATGACTGAAACAAACTCGAAACTCGACTATCAAACCGCGGATGGTATCGCGCTCATCACCCTTAACGACCCGCCGGCCAACACATACAGCTACGAGATGATGCAGCAGCTCGACCGCACAATTCTCGCTGCGCGCATGGACGACGCGGTGCAAGTGATCGTGATCACGGGCGCCGGTGAGAAGTTCTTTTGCGCGGGCGCTGACATTCGCATGCTCGCGGAAGTGACGCCGTCGTTCAAGTATTATTTCTGCCTGCACGCGAATGAAACGTTGCTGCGTTTGGAACAGACGCCGAAACTCGTGATTGCCGCGATTAACGGACACTGTGTCGGTGGTGGTTTGGAAGTCGCGATGGCCGCAGACATTCGCATCGCACGCAAAGACGCGGGTAAATTAGGACTGCCGGAAGTTTCGCTGGGCGTGTTGCCGGGAACGGGCGGCACGCAGCGGCTCGTGCGGCTGGTTGGCAAGGCGAAAGCCATCGAGATAATGGCGACCGGTCAACTAATCGCGTTTGAGCGCGCAGAGGAACTCGGTATCGTGAATCAGGTGTTTGAAGCGGAAACTCTGGAAGAGTTTCAGAAGATGGTTCGGGAGACGGCCATGCAATTCACGACGCCGAACAAGGCAGCGATGGCAGTCGGCAGAATCAAACGTGCCGTGCAAACGGGATCGGAAATTCCTTTCGAATCCGCGCTCGCGCTCGAACGC
>DATJKO010000022.1:0-3207 GCA_035491355.1 Pyrinomonadaceae bacterium | reverse complement strand
GCACAGAGTTTAAGAGTCGAGTCACCGTTGTTGCTTACCCCGATGATCCGAAATCGACTAGCGTGGTTGGGATGCGCACGGTCCTTTATCCATACAATTCGGAGTTGAATGTAAACGTGCGGTCGCGAGACACGTATCGTCCCGGCGAAGACGCGCGGCTCAACTTCAGCGTGCGCTCCGGCAGCGGTCGCGCTGAAGAAAGCGCGTTAGGTGTCGTTGTGTTGGACCAGGCGGTGACTGAACGTCTACGCACTGAACAGGAGTTCGGCGGTAACTTCTATCGTCCTGATAACGGCATTGCACAGTTTCTCGGGCTTGACGATCAGTTAGCAGGCGTCACCATGAGAGATCTTCAGCGCCTCGACACCGCACAACCCATTGCCCCTGAACTCGATCTGCTCGCGAGCGTTTTGTTGCGAAACTCCAGCAACAACATGCCGCAATTTCACTCCAGCGACGAATTCGAGGACGATGCCTACAGGGTGTTCGGCGAATCGCTCAAGAAGCAGCTCGCAACTGTGAAGGGCGTGCTCTTTGATCATTACCTGCGCACGTTGAAGTACCCCACGGACGAGCAGGAATTGATCCGTTCCCTATCGCAGTTGAACATCGACTTCAACAGCGTTCGCGATCCCTGGGGCATGCCTTATCACGCCAGATTCGCCATCGCCCGGGAGTTCGACGTCGTGACGCTTTATAGCAGCGGCGCTGATAAGCGCTACGGAACGGCAGATGATTTTCCCATCGATCAAATCAACTGGCCTTACTTTCGTGCGCCGGGTGAGCAGCTCGCCCGCGCTATCACGCGTTATCACGAACGAACCCGCAACTTCATTCGCGACTATGCAACGCTGCGGCAGGAACTTCTACCCGACGGCTTCGATCTGGACCAGTTAAGGGATCGCTGGGGTCAACCGTACCGGCTGGACTTTACAGTCGAAGCAAACCAGTTCGCGCTCACGATTTGGACGAGTGGACCGAATAAACGATTCGCGCCGAAGGATCAATATGACGGTGACGACTTCGCGATTTGGAAATCGACGGTTGATTACTTCGCCGAACCACGCGCGCAAATCAGCGCCGCTCTCAATGAACACCTCGCCCAAACAAAAACGTTTCCCCAATCCGACGAGGAGTTGAGCAAGGCGGTCAGTGGTTTGGGCAACGCTTACGAAAACCTACGCGACCCCTGGGGTAATCCCTATTATCACACCTTCAAAATCATTTCGATTTTCACAGACAAGGTGCAGCTCAAGCAGCAGTCGAAGTTAGGTGAAACGCCTTCGCTGCGAACGAATGTCACGCCCGTTACGCAGACGCTGGCATTTGTGTTCATCCGGAGTGCCGGGGCAGATGGGAACCAGGGAAGCCCGGACGATTTTGGCGTGGCGGATTTCAGCGGAGTTATTTCCGAAGAACCGCGCGACAACGGAACGCGCATCGTGCGTACCTCAGGAATCGTTATCTCTGACAATAACGGTGCGATCGCCGGCGTTCTGAGCGATCCGCTGGGCGCTGTTATTCCGAACGCCACTGTTTGGGCGACGAACACACGCGCGGATAAAAACTATCAAACGAATACGGACGAGAATGGGAAATACAGCTTTCCCAGTCTGCCACCCGGGTCATACGACGTTACCTTCGACGCTATCGGCTTTGCGCGCGCGGTGATTAGTGAGGTCCTCGTCCGTGCGCACCAAATCATCGAAGTGAACGCCACGATGAATCCCGGCGCGGTCACTGAAACAGTCACAATCACGTCCGCTGCATCCATAGTGGAAACTTCGACGAATGCGTCGATGGTGCGTACCATCACAAAGAAGGTCACCATTCCGAGCGCAGTTTCCAAAGCTGCCTCCCAACAAATGTCGACTCCCCGATTGCGAGAGTACTTCCCGGAAACATTGCTGTGGCAACCTTCAGTCGAGACTGACAAACGCGGACGCGCGACGGTCAACTTCAAACTGGCCGACAACATCACGACCTGGAAGATGCTGGTCATCGGTTCCACTGAAGATGGTCGCGTCGGGTCCACTGAAAAAGAGATAAGAGCGTTTCAGCCGTTCTTCGTGGAACACGATCCTCCACGTGTCCTGACCGAAGGCGATCAGCTTTCGTTGCCGGTGGTGGTGCGCAATTACCTGCCCCGGCCGCAGAACGTCAACCTGGAGATCAAGCCGGAGAGTTGGTTCTCGCTGCTTGGACCAGCGCAGAAGCAAACGCCCGTGGTCGCCGGCGATGCGGCGCGTCAGACGTTCGACTTTCGTGTGACCACGCCGGTGAAGGACGGTAAACAACGCATCACGGCCCGCGCCAGTGACGATCACGATGCGATTGAAAAACCGGTTACAGTTCATCCTGACGGGCAGGAGTTGTCGGTTACGGCCGGCGATGTTCTCGATAATGGCAGTGGCCTCGAGTTGGAGATCGCGCCGAACATGATTCCGAATTCCAAGCGCGGCGAGTTGAAGATCTATCCAAATCTGCTGACGCACGTGATCGAGGGTGTCGAAGCGATCATGCAGCGGCCGTACGGCTGTGGCGAGCAGACGATCTCCTCGACGTATCCGAGTCTGCTGCTGTTGCGTCACTACAAGAAAAAAGGCGAGGCCTTTCCGTTGAGCGCACGAGCGCAGCGTTACTTAAGCGACGGCTACAGCCGCCTGCTCAATTATCGCGCTGACGATGGCGGTTTCACTTACTGGGGTTCCGGCGAACCCGATGTCGCACTGAGCGCCTATGCGTTGCAGTTCTTCGTCGATGCCCGCGAAGTAACGTCAGTGGACCAGGAGGTGCTCAACGACACCCGTGCATGGTTGGTGAAACAACAGCGACCGGATGGCAGCTGGCGGCCGAAGTGGTGGACCGACCCGCAGGCTCCGCGACGAAGTATTGTGCTCACTGCATACATCGCGCGCGTACTTGCGCGGACGGAGTCAGGAGTTTCGGAACCCTTGAAACGGGCGCTGGATTTTCTCGCCGCCGCGGCACAGTCGATCGACGAACCTTACCTGCTCGCTTCGTATGCGTTAGCCGCTTACGACGCAAAGGATCTGGAGCGCGCAAGGCCCGCGGTCGAGAAACTGCGCAAGCTCGCTATTAAAGAAGGAAACACCACCTACTGGGCGCTTGAAACGAACACTCCGTTCTACGGTTGGGGACTGGCTGGACGAATCGAGACAACGGCTCTCGTCGTTCAGGCACTCG
>DATJKO010000021.1:0-1687 GCA_035491355.1 Pyrinomonadaceae bacterium | reverse complement strand
ATAATCTTTTCAAAGACGCGCTCCGAGGCGCGATAAAATCTGCCCTGCTTCGAATGCTCGCGAAGCAGTCGCGAGCACATCATCGGCGTGAGCGTCAGCGAAACAACGGCGGACACCAGAATCGTAACGCTCAACGTGATCGCAAACTCGCGAAAGAGTCGACCGACAATGTCACCCATGAACAACAGCGGGATCAGCACTGCGATCAACGAGATCGTCAGCGAAACGATGGTGAAACCGATTTGCTCCGCGCCCTTCAACGCGGCCTGCATCGGCTTGTCGCCTTCCTCGAGATAACGAACGATGTTCTCGATCATGACAATCGCATCGTCTACGACAAAGCCGGTTGAGATCGTCAGCGCCATCAGCGTCAGATTGTTCAGGCTGTAACCGACGAGATACATCACCGCGAGTGTTCCGACGAGAGAAAGCGGCACGGCAACGCTGGGGATGATGGTCGCGGAGAGATTTCGCAAAAACAAAAAAATCACCATCACCACGAGCGCGACAGTCAACATCAACGAAAACTGCACATCCTTAACAGAGGCCCGAATGGTCACCGTGCGATCAGTCAGCACTGAAACCTGGACGACCGGCGGCAACGTCGTTTGGAGTTGCGGCAGCAGCGACTTGATGCGATCGACGACCTGGATGATATTGGCGCCGGGTTGGCGTTGAATGTTGACGATAACGGCGGGCACGTTGTTCATCCACGCCGCCTGTTTCACGTTTTCGGCGCCGTTTACGACCGAGGCCACGTCGGACAGTACGATCGGCGCACCATTGCGATAGGCAACGACTACCGAGCGATAGTCTTTGTCGGAAAGTATCTGATCGTTGGCGTCGATCTGATACGACTGTTGTGGTCCATCGAAGTTGCCCTTAGCCTGGTTGACGCTCGTCTGCTGGAGCGCCGTACGCACGTCTTCGAGACTGACGCCATAAGAAGACAGCGCGGTAGGGTTTGCCTGGATGCGAACGGCCGGTTTTTGCCCACCACTGATGCTCACCAATCCCACGCCCGGCAATTGCGAGATCTTTTGGGCCAGGCGAGTGTCCGCCAGATCTTCAACCTGGGTTAACGGAATCGAGTTGGAAGTCAGCGCCAGCGTCAACACCGGCGCATCAGCAGGATTCGACTTGCTATAGATCGGTGGGGTAGGCAAATCGGCCGGGAGAAAATTTGACGCTGCATTGATCGCCGCTTGCACTTCCTGTTCGGCGACGTCGATGTTGAGATCGAGCGCGAACTGAAGGGTGATGATCGAGCTGCCACCTGAACTGGAGGAGGTCATCTGATTGAGACCCGGCACTTGTCCGAACTGCCTCTCGAGTGGCGCAGTAACAGCCGACGCCACAACATCCGGACTTGCTCCGGGATAAAACGTGATTACCTGGATAGTTGGATAGTCGACCTCCGGCAGTGCGGACACGGGCAGTTGCCGGTAGGCGAAGATCCCGGCGAGCAGGATCGCCGCCATCAACAGCGACGTGGCAACTGGCCTCATAATAAATGGACGCGAGGGACTCAACGGGCGGCCCTCCTGTTTTGAGAACTTGCCCGCGCTGAGACTTTTACGCCGTTTTGCAGCTTGTCGAATCCATCGACGGCAATCACGTCGCCTGCTTTCAATCCGTCGACCGCCGTAATGTTCCCGTCGGTAGTTCCCGCGGAAACAGTTCGCAT
>DATJKO010000020.1:0-3166 GCA_035491355.1 Pyrinomonadaceae bacterium | reverse complement strand
ACCGAAGCGCCTCGTATTTGTTCGGGAACATCGCCACCGGCATAGTTCAACTGAGTTAGCTGGTACGCGCCGATGCTTTCAAACGAACGATTCTGCGCGCGCCAGTCGAGCAGATCGGCGTAAGCCAAAGGCGTACGATCACCACCCGCGGCTTCGACACCCTTGTTCCAGGCCATCACCAACTGTTGGGGATCTTTGAAAGGCAGCGGCCGCAATAGCACGGCATTGACCACCGAAAAGATCGCCGTGTTCGCGCCGATACCCAGCGCCAGCGTAATCACCGCCACGGCCGTGAAGCCCGGACGACGAAGGAGGTTTCGGAAACCAAAGCGAATGTCTTTGATCAGGTGGTCCATCACATCCTCAGTTAGGTCATGATTGTGAAAGTTATGTTCCCGCAAAGGCGCAAAGGCGCAAAGAAAAGAAAGAACACCTTGCGTTTATTGATTCTCCTGGCGCCGTTTCCGCCTTTGTGCCTTTTCGCGGTTCCGCCTTTGCGCCTTTGCGGGAAATCTCCCAAACTCACTTGAGCTCACACTCTCCGCGTCAATCACTCATTCCGCAACGCGACGAGCGGATCGACTTTCGTCGCGCGGCGCGCGGGTATATAACAGGCGATGAGAGCAACGAACGCGAGAAACGCGGCGACCGCAACAAACGTCACCGGATCTTTCGCGCCGACACCAAACAACAGGCTCGCCATCAATCGCGTTAACCCAAACGCTCCCAATAATCCGAGCCCGATGCCGGAGAGCGCCAAAGTCATTCCATCCTTGAGCACCAGCTTCAACACCTGACTCGCGCCCGCGCCCAACGCCATTCGCACCCCAATCTCATGCGCGCGTCGCGACACCGCGTACGCCATCACGCCGTAGATACCAACAGCCGACAGCACCAACGCCAACCCGGCAAACAGTCCAACCAGTAGCATCGAAAAACGCGGCTGGGCCACTGACGCGCCAAGCACCTTTTCCATCGTCTGCACCTGCGTCACCGGCACGTCTTTATCAAGCGCACGCACTTGCTCGCGCACAGCCGCCGCCATCGACAACGGTTCGCCACGGGTACGGACCAGCAGCGTCAGTCTCGGCCCCGGTGCTTGCAGTTGCGGCAGGTACATCGCGGGACGCTTTTCAGCATCCAGCGCCGTCTGCTTGATGCTGCCGACCACGCCGATAACCTCACGTTGTTTCTCTTCAAAACCGACGCGCAGACGTTTACCAATCGGATTCTGACCCGGCCAGATACGTTCCGCGAGCGTGTCGTTGATGACGATCACGAACGGCGCGTCCAGCTTGTCTTGCTCGCTAAACTGTCTTCCCTGCAACAGTGGGATTTGCAGCGTCGCGAAGTAGCCAGGCGTCACCATCGTGTAGTCCGCTGACGGCCGCTCTCCGGCACCCATCGACTCCTGCCCCTCCATAAGCAAATCGGTGCTCTCGGAAGCACCCGAGAGTGGCAACGACAACACACCACCCGCGCTCTCTACACCCGGCAACGACTGAAGCCGCGCGGTTAGCTGTTGAAAGAACGCAGTCTGCTCTTCCTTGCGTTCGTATCTCGCGGGTGGCAGATTCGGTAACTGGACCTCGAAGGTGAGCACGTTCGCGGGATTGAAGCCGGGGTTCACATCGAGCAAACGCACAAAGCTCTTCATTAGCAATCCCGCGCCAATCAGCAGCACCAGCGCCATAGCGACTTCCGACACCACGAGCAAACTGCGCAATCGGTTTTGCCCCGCGCCCGACGTCATCCCACGCACGCCGTCTTTAAGGGCGTGATTCAGATCGAACCGCGACGCCTGCAATGCCGGCACGAGTCCGAAGATCAAACCCGTGACGATCGAGATCCCGAGTGTGAACAGAAGAATTCGCGCGTCGACATTGACGTCGTTGATGCGCGGCACTTCGCGCGGAATGATCGAGACGAGTAACGAGTTACCCCAGACGGCGAGCAACAGTCCGATTACGCCGCCGGTGAGTGAAAGCAAGAGGCTCTCGGTGAGGAGTTGTCCGACGATGCGACGACGGCTGGCGCCGAGTGCCGCACGAATCGCGATCTCTTTCTGTCGTGAAGTGGCGCGCGCGAGTAGGAGGTTCGCCATGTTCGCGCACGCGATGAGCAGCACAAACGCGACGGTCGCGAGCAACACAAGCAGCGGCTTGCGGATCGTGCCGACCATCTGCTGATGCAGTGGGACGACGTTGACCGTGAAGCCGATGGTGCCGAGCGGCAGTGATTGTTGAATCGCGCGTAGTTCAGTTTCGCCCTGGAGCCGGGAGACGCCAGGTTTCAAACGTCCAATCGTGGCGAGGTTCAGATTGCCCTGACGTCCGCGTTGTTAGTCAGTGTTCGCGAGCGGCATCCATACGTCATTCTGCAGCGCGAACTGGAGACCGGGAGTCATGTTGGCGCCGCCCGGGAATTGAAAACCGTCGGGCATCACGCCGACGATCATCGCGTTCTGACCGGTGAGCGTCATCGTTTTACCAACGACGTTACGATCGCCGCCGAAGTGTCGCTGCCATAAGCTATGGCTGATGATTGCGACTGGCGCTCGATCTGGCAGGTCTTCTTCAGGGGTAAACGCGCGGCCCAGCATTGGACCAGCACCGACCGCTTCGAAGAAGTCTGCCGAAACTCTCGCGCCGCGCAGCAATTCCGGCTCGCCGCTGCCCGTTAACTGCCACGACCACGATCGAAACGCGGCCATACTCTCGAACGATTTCGCTTCTTTCCTCAACCCTTCAAAGTTCGGAGCGGAATTCGGCAGCGTGTCGGCGTTCAACTTCTGCAGGACGCCCCAGATCATCACCACCCGTTCCGGATCCTTGAACGGCAACGGCCGCAGCAACGTCGCATTAACAACGCTGATGATCGCGGTGTTCGCGCCGATACCGAGCGCCAGTGTTAACACCGCAATCAACGAGAATGCCGGACGCTTTAATAACGTACGTGCCGCATAACTGATTTCTTTAAACACTGATTCACCTCACACCCTTTGTGCTTTGTACTTAGAGCTTTGTTCTTGGTTTGAAAGACAAAGCACAAAGCGCTAAGTACAAAGTCCTTCTCTCATTCATATCGCAGCGCTACGAGCGGATCGATCCTGGTTGCGCGGCGTGCCGGTAAGTAACAGGCGATAAAAGCTACGAGCACCAGCAGA
>DATJKO010000019.1:0-1885 GCA_035491355.1 Pyrinomonadaceae bacterium | reverse complement strand
TCATCCCGGCATCCTGTTCTCGCGCACCTGATTCCCATGCGCCGTTGCAATCTCGCCTGCGGTTATTGCAACGAATACGATCACACGTCGAAACCGATCAATCTCGACACGATTAAGGCGCGGCTCGACAAACTTGCGAGTCTCGGAACATCGATCGTCACCATCTCCGGCGGCGAGCCGATGATGCATCCGGAGCTGGACCACATAATCCATCACATTCGCGAGCGCGGCATGATTGCCGGTTTGATTTCGAATGGCTACTACTTCACGCCGGAACGAATCAAGCGTCTGAACCACGCGGGTCTTGAATACCTGCAAATCAGTATCGATAACGTCGAGCCTGACGAAGTTTCGCGCAAGAGCCTGCGCGTGCTCGATAAGAAACTGCGTTACCTCTCGGAGCACGCCGACTTTCACGTGAATATCAACTCCGTGATCGGCGGCGGGATCAAGAACCCTGACGACGCGCTGACGGTCGCTCGGCGGGCGGTCGAACTGGGATTCTCCACAACAGTCGGCGTGATTCACGACAGCGACGGCACCCTGAAGCCGCTCTCGCCAAAAGAGAAAGACATTTTCCAGCAGGTAAAGAAACTCGGTAACAAGGACCATGCGCGCCTGAACTGGTTTCAGGACAGCATCGCGGAGGGTAAAACCTACAACTGGCGTTGTCGCGCTGGTGCGCGTTACCTGTACATCTGCGAAGAGGGTTTGGTCCACTGGTGCTCGCAGCAACGTGGTTACCCGGGCATTCCGCTCGAGCAGTACACCATGGACGATTTCGATCGCGAGTACAAAACGGAGAAGTGGTGCGCGCCGACGTGCACGCTACAGTGTGTTCACCAGGTGGGAATTCTCGACAACTGGCGCGATCCGCAGAAAACACCCGCGCAGATGGCCGAGGAACAAAAGAATGGAAAAGAAGTCGGCGAGATGATCGGCGCCGATTAAGCGCCGCTCACGTTCGCGTTGGACCAAGCGGACCACCAACCGTATAGACACTGACCGAACTCGACAATCCCAAGCCGGAAAGCCTTCCGGCCATTACCACAATAGTTTCGCCTTTCTCAACGATGTGCGCGTCGAGCAGCGCCTGCTCGCCAATCTTCAGCATTTCTTCAGTCGATTCCGCCTTCGGCACCAGCAAAGGATCGACGGCCCAGATCAACGACAGCTCCGCTTGAACATCGGGCCGGTGCGTTAAGGCCACGATCATCTGATCGTGCCGTACTGACGACAGCCTGCGCGCCATCAAGCCTGATGCGGTGTAGACGGCCGTGACTCTCGTTCCCATCTCATCCGCAGCGAATGCCGCCGCTTCACAAAGTGCACGGCTGACGCGTCCTGACTGTATCCCAATCGGGTTGAAGACTTCGGACTTCTGCGCCGACTCAGCCGACTCGATAATGCGCGCCATTGTGGCGACAGCATTGACGGGATAGTTTCCGGTTGCGGTTTCGTTCGACAGCATCACGCAGTCAGTCCCGTCCCAAACGGCGTTCGCAACGTCGGAAGCTTCCGCACGCGTCGGACGCGGATTAGAAACCATCGACTGCAACATCTGCGTCGCGGTAATCACCATCTTTCCAGCGGTGATGGACCGTTCGATGATCCGCTTTTGGTAAACGGGCACTAACTCCACGCTGGTCTCGACGCCGAGATCGCCGCGAGCGACCATAATCCCGTCAGCAGCGGCGATGATTTCGTCGAGGTGATCGATTGCTTCCGCTTTTTCGATCTTGGCGATTAACGGTGCACGGCCGCCGGCTTCTGCGATCAACGTCTTCGCGCGTTCACAATCTTCGGCGCGGCGTACGAAGGATAAGGCGATGTAGTCGGCCTGTTGTTGTACCGCCCAATTGAGATCGACGATGTCTTTTTCCGT
>DATJKO010000018.1:0-5885 GCA_035491355.1 Pyrinomonadaceae bacterium | reverse complement strand
CGTCTACGAGCAACACTTCCGCCCCCGCGCGGCGCAAACAGTAAGCGCTCCATGCGCCGAACACACCCGCACCAATCACCGCGACGTCGTAGTTCTTCGTCATGTCCGAGATTGTAGCCTAATTGACATAGGCCACGGATTGCAGGCAAATTGGTTGGCCATCACACACAGGGAGGAATACTGCATGAAGCGCTTAGGTGCAATGCTCACATTTCTATCGCTACTGCTGTTCGTCGCGGCTTGTCACAATCCGGCGTCCGACTCCAGCAGAGCAGTCACGGGCGAGGCTCAGAAAGCTGCGTCGCCGCAGAAGGGAGCCGGCGAGACTTATGCCATCACGCCGCAAAACTCGAAGGTGGAATGGGTCGGCTCGAAAGTTACCGGCAGTCACAATGGATCGTTTGAGAAGTTCAACGGCCAGATCCATTTCAGTAACAATGACATCGCCCAGAGCCATGTTCTGATCACGATCGACGCGAGCACTGTGAAAGCCGACGATCCGAAACTGACAGAACACTTAAAGACAGCGGACTTCTTCGACGTTGCTAAGTTTCCCGAAGCGAAGTTCGAATCAACCGCCATTAAGGCAGGTGGTGAAAAGGGCGCCACGCACACCGTCACCGGCAACCTGACGTTGCATGGCGTAACCAAGTCGATAACTTTTCCGGCGACGATTTCAGTTACCGGCAGCGTGGCGACCGTCGATGCAAACTTTGCGATTAACCGCAAAGACTTCGGCATCAACTATCCGGGTGCTCAGGACAACCTGATCCGCGATGACGTGGTGATGAAGTTGACGATTCACGCCAACAAGGCGAGTTAAGATGGTAATGCTGTGCCGCTCCGTGTCTCACCGGATGAGACACGGAGCGCACAGAGCCCACTAACTGAAAGCAGGCGAAATGCTTTCCACTTTTCGCCGCGCCTTAGGAGTGAGTGACTCCAGCGTATCGAGCACTCGCTCGTGCGTCATGCCGGTGCCAAGATAGGTCCAGCGGTTCGCCTGAAGTTGTACCCGGCGAAACTCTTCCTTCTCACTATCTGTCAACGGAATGCCCGTGGCGCGCTCAAAGCTGTCGAGATCAAACTCGACCTGCTGTTTCAACCCGCCATCGATAAACCCGCCAATTGCGAGGTACTCGTCAACGCCTTGCATGATCCCTTTTTCGTCGCGGGCGGCCGCCAGCGCTTCAACCATCAGGGTATCGATCTTCGCGTGTTGCACCTCTTCCACCCAGTGGTGTTTCAAGAGGCTCTTGAACTGAGGATCGAGATTCTGGTTGTCGCGGATGCTCTCAACATAGTGACGTTGGACCATCCACTCGATATGCAGGACTGTCAAAGCCACGCCCAGGGGATCGTGTTTCAGTATCTCCGCCGCGATTGCCTCGGGCGGGCCAATAACCGGACAAATAGTCCCGAAACCGTCTTCAAATTCCAGCTTGAAGCGTTTGAACAACTGAATGTGCTTCGCTTCCTCACCGGCAAATCCGAGCAACGCGCGCACGCGATAATCGTCGCCGGAAAGCTGCGGTCGGGCCTGGTCCAGTACGAAAGGTAGAATGAACTCTTCGACGAGACCGAAGATGCTCAGATAAGCGTTGCCTCTAATCTGATTCAGAATTCTTTTTTCGTCGTAGTTCAGGAAAGTCAGCGGTTCGACACGGGCTAACGACTCGGGCATGAATGGTTTATGAAAGTCGAGTCGTTTTTCACCACCGATAATGTCCTCAATGCGCCAGTGGATCATCTCCGAGGCCGCTAACACGGACTGATAAGTGTATCTATCAAGCATATGGAACACCTCCTTAGTAGGTTCCTTTAAATAAACGCGCAAAAGAGGTTGCGAAGGGAGCAGGGGATTTGCGGTAATCTGGGACGAATGTACGAAGACCTGTCGCGTTACCACCACCCAATCTCTGATCTATTCCGCACTGATGATTTCCAGTCGTTCAGCCTGACCGAAGAGCAGGTGAACTTTTATCGCGAGAATGGGTATCTCGCGGGTGTGAAAATACTTAACGACGAACAACTTGAAGTACTGCGTGGCGAGTTAGCGGAGTTAGTCGATCCGGCGCATCCGGGACACGAGCTCTTCTATGAGTTCAACGCGAACGAGTCGGCCGATCCGGCGCAGGTTCTGTTTCATGCGCTGGGCGCGTGGCGGATCAAGCCCGGGTTGCATGACTTGTTGTGGCATCCGGCGTTCGTGGCCTCGGCGGCGCAGTTGCTCGGCGGGTCAGTACGCTTCTGGCACGACCAGATCTTCTACAAACCGGCGCGTCACGGCGGGGTCGTGATCTGGCATCAGGATTATTCGTATTGGACCAGAACGACGCCAGTGGCCCACATCTCATGTTGGATAGGTTTGGACGACTCGACGCGCGCGAACGGGTGTTTGCATTACGTCCCCCGTAGTCATCACTGGCCGTTGCTGCCACGGGCGAGTTTTGCCAATCGGATGGACGCGATCATCGATGCGCTCGCGCCGGAGCAGCGGGCGGAGTTCAAGCCCGTGCCGATTGAACTGAAGGCGGGCGAGTGTTCGTTTCACCATCCGCTGATGGTCCATGGTTCGTATGCGAACGAAACTGCGATTCCGCGACGTGCGGTGGTGATCAATGCGTTTCGCGATGGGGTGATGTCGGCAACGAATGAACCGTTGCTGGTGGGACTGCCGGTTATTGAGTCAGGACAAAAGATCGAGGGACAGTTTTTCCCACTTCTTTACCAACCTTAGGCGCCGGCGATCTCGTCTTCAACAGTCTCACCCGCTGCATCGCCAGAGGGACCTCGGCGTTCTTCATGAACCAACGCCAGACGTTACCGGTACGAGCGTTTTCGGCGCTCAGCAGAGTGATGCCCTGATCGATGCCGATCACGTCAGGATTAACCCAGCCGGTATTCGGATTGAAAGCGTCGACGAAGCCGTAGCGTCCGTAGATCTTCTCACCGTGTTTCTCTCGCATCGTTCGCAGCGCGCGCACTGACAACTCGGGCGTGAACATCAACGAGCCACCGGCAGCAGCAGGAACGACGGTCCCATCGATTGCCGGATCGTGCGGTGGTCCGCCCCAGGCGAGATAACCTTTCGCGCTATCTGAAGCAGTGATACCCCACATTTCCGGGCCATAAGCGGGAAATGCATGCGCGAGGTTGATGCAAAAGGCGCGATGCGCGAGCGTCGCTTTCACGGAGTTCTCGAAGTAGTCGACGCGATCGCCACGCGACTCTCTGCGGCCACGGTAATCTACCCACGCGTGTGAGTACTGATGCATGAACAGCGGCACGCCGATCGTCGTGAAATAGGCATGGCCTTCGTAGCGATAACGATCTTTCCACAACGCATACCAGGACCGCTCCGGGATCGGGTAGTTCGGTGAGCCGATCGCGAGTAGATAGAGGATCGTGTCTTCGCTGTAGGTGTCCCAACGCGGACGGAGAAAACCCGTTTCCGGTTTCCAGCCGTGTGAGAGCAGCAGCGGGTCGCCATTCAACATCCAGCGAAAGTCGACTCGATTGTAGATCTTCGTCGCGAGTCTCGTGATTTCCGGATCGTTCGCGAAGCACTGGCGGACAGTCAGTACGCCGCCGAGCAGCAGGGCGGTGTCGATCGATGAAACTTCGCTGTTCCAACGACGCGCGCCGGTTTTCGTGTCGATCCAGTGGTAGAACCAGCCCCGCTGCTGATACGCGCGATCGGCAAAGAAGCGAAGCGTCGTTCGCGTGCGTTCGAGCGCTGAGGCTGAATCGAGCCACCGCCTCTCGGACGCGATACAGAGTGCGGTCAATCCAAAACCCGTGGCCGCGATACTGCCGACGTTTTGATGGTTGGTGTCGAGAGGCGAGCCGTTGATGCGAGCGCGATCGGGGACGAGCCCCGTTTGCGGATCAGCCTGTTCCCAGAAGTACTGAAACAGTCGCTTTTGAAGATCCTCGAGGAATGCTTCGTCTTGCGGAGAGAACGAAGAACGTGCCGGCGCCGTGGTCACGCTGAAGACCACAAAGCACAACACCGCCACAAACTGAACGAAGCGTTTGTTATTTAACTTCAAACGTCTTCTCGATAACGTCCTGAGAATTCGCGCCGACCATCACCCGAAACTCACCCGGCTCGACAATAAACTTCATGTCGCGATTGTAGAAGCCGAGCTGTTCCGCTGACAGGACAAACTCCACCGATCGCTTCTGCCCGGGTTGCAGTGTGACGCGCTGAAAACCCTTCAACTCTTTCACCGGCCGCGCGATGCTGGCCGCAACGTCGCGGACATAAAGCTGGACCACTTCATCGCCGGCTCGTTTGCCTGTGTTCTCTACATCCGCGCTGACACGAATCGTGCCTTCAGGCCGAATCTGCGCCGCGCTGATTTGCACGTTCGAGATCTTGAACTGCGTGTAACTCAACCCAAAACCGAAAGGAAACTGCGGTGTCCACGGCGCATCGAAGTACTTGGATGTGTAACGGTTGCTTGCCTCGGGAGGCCGTCCGGTGTTGAGGTGGTTGTAATGGATCGGGACCTGACCGGTAAGACGCGGAAACGTCACCGGCAACTTGCCACCGGGATTCACGTCCCCGAAAAGAATGTCGGCGATTGCGTTTCCCGATTCAGTGCCGCCCATCCATGACTCGAGAATCGCCGGAACGTTGTCGACAATCCATCCGATCGTTGGCGGACGACCATTGACGAGCACAACGATCGTCGGCCGGCCTGCGGCCGCAACTTGTTTGACGAGATCCATCTGGCGACCCGGCAGGTCGAGCGTCGCGCGAGACGCTGCCTCGCCGACCATGTCTTTCGCTTCACCAACGAAAACGAGAGCGACATCCGCATTGCGCGCCGCCGCGACTGCTTCCGCAAAACCCGCATCCGAATCACCCGTGATGTCGCAACCTTTCGCGTACGTGACCGTCGTTTGTGCAGACACCTTGTTCCTGATTCCCGCCAGTGGCGTTACGGTGTCGTCGTCGCGCCCGTCGCCCGACCACCACCCGAGTGGCGATCGTTTGTCATCCGCCAATGGCCCAATAACCGCGATCGACCGAACAGTCTTCGCCAGCGGCAGCGTGTCACGGTCGTTCTTCAAAAGCACCATCGACTTCGCCGCCACTTCCCGCGCGACGGCGCGATTATCGACTGTCAGATACGCAGTCTTTTCGAGCGACTCGTCAACGTAAGGATGGTCGAACAAGCCGAGCCGAAACTTGATTCGCAGAATCCTTCGCACTGCTTCGTCAATTGTCGCCTGCGTCCACTTCTTCTCTTGCAGCAACTCCGGTCCGTGTTGATTGAAGAGACGGCTGACCATCTCCATGTCGACACCGGCATTCAGCGCCAGCAGCGCCGCTTCTTTGTCATTCGCTGCGTAACCATGATTGATGAGCTCTTTCACGGACGTGTAGTCGCTCACTACGAATCCGTCGAATTTCCATTCGTCGCGCAGCACTGTCGTTAATGTGAAGTGGTTTGCCGAAGTAGGGACACCGTTGAGTGCGTTGAAAGCGCTCATGAACGTTCCGACACCGGCATCGACCGCTGCTTTGAAAGGTGGGAAGTAGATCGAGCGCAGCGTCTGTTCCGACATCTCGGTCGTGTTGTAGTCCCGTCCACCTTCTGCCGCACCGTAGGCGACCCAGTGCTTCGCGCAGGCGAGTATCTTGCCGGGCTGCGAGTAGTCGCCGCCCTGGAAGCCGCGGACGCGTGCGCGGGCGAACGCGGCGCCGAGGAAGGGATCTTCGCCGGAACCTTCAGTGATGCGTCCCCAACGCGGATCGCGCGCGATATCAACCATAGGCGCGAACGTCCAGCGTAGACCCGCGGCGTATGCTTCTTTCGCAGCGATGCTACTGGATCGTTCCGCCAGCGACGGATCCCACGAGGCAGCCT
>DATJKO010000017.1:0-6116 GCA_035491355.1 Pyrinomonadaceae bacterium | reverse complement strand
TGCCGAAAACGCGTTGCGCGAAGCAGATCAGCGCGCGCTGCTGGAATACGAACGACTGCTGGAAAGGATCTCGCTGCTGGCCCAGGCATTGGGCACGGTCAGGGAGTTGAATGCGATCTTCCGCGCGTTACGCGAGTTCACGAACGTCTCGCTCCCGTGCGACGGGTTCTTCGTATCGCTCTACGATCCGATCCGTGACGTTCGCTCCGCTTGTTACGGCTGGGGCGACGGCGCCGAAGTTGACGTTTCCGAACTGCCACCGATGCCCGTCACGGCGCATGGGCCAAACAGCCGGGCGGTGCGCACGGGCCAGGTGATCATCACCGACAATTACATGCACGTTCAACGTGGACATCCAACGGTGGTCGTTGGGCCTGACAATGGTTTGCGTCCAGAGACGTCGATGGCCGTTCCGATGGCGGTTATGGGTCGAATCATCGGCACGATCGAAGTGCAAAGCTATCAACCGCGCGTCTACCGACCTGAACACGTCACGGCGATGAGCATGGCGGCCAACCTGACCGCGGTCGCGATCGAGAATGTTCGTCTTTTGAAACTGGAACGCACCGCGCGACAAGCCGCGGAAGAGTCGAACCGTCTGAAAGATGAGTTTCTCGCCACTGTGTCGCACGAGCTGCGCACGCCGCTCACTGCGATCCTCGGCTGGTCCCGCTTACTTGAAGACGGATCGGTTGACGATGATCTAAGCAAACAGGCGATCGAAACGATCTGCCGCAACGCCAAGGCCCAGGCGCAAATCGTCGACGACATACTCGACGTTTCGCGCATCATCACCGGCAATCTGTACCTCGACTTGCACCCGTTGGATCTGCGGCCCGTCGTGAAGAACGCAATCAACGTTGTGCGACCGACAGCCGATGCGAAGGGAATCAAGATCGAGGCGCGATTCGACTCGACGCCGGCGATGGTGTCGGGCGATGCCAATCGTTTGCAGCAGGTGATCTGGAACTTGCTGTCGAACGCGGTGAAGTTCACGCATAACGGCGGGCGGGTGAACGTGCGGCTGTCGCAGGTCGGATTGACCGTTCAGATCAAAGTCACTGATACCGGGCAGGGCATCAATCGCGAGTTCATGCCTTACGTCTTCGACCGTTTTCGTC
The DNA here is from genome assembly GCA_035491355.1 of Pyrinomonadaceae bacterium. GTDB lineage: Bacteria > Acidobacteriota > Blastocatellia > Pyrinomonadales > Pyrinomonadaceae > PSRF01. Next base: position 4,995 of record DATJKO010000017.1, on the reverse strand, counting down.
AGGCCGACAGCACCACGACGCGACACCACGGCGGACTCGGGCTGGGGTTGGCTATCGCGCGCCATCTCGTCGAGATACACGGCGGCACAGTCAAGGCTGACAGCGACGGCGAAGGCCGTGGCGCGACGTTCACGATCACGCTGCCGGTTATCGAACTTTCGGTGAAATCCGGATCGGTGTTCGTGGAGTCGCGCGAACAGGGCGCCGCGGCAGTCGCGCCGCAACTGCTGTCAGGAGTGAATGTTCTGCTGGTTGATGACGATTATGACACGCTCAAACTCATGACCACAGCACTCACCAGAAGACAGGCCACCGTGACTGCTGTATCTTCTGCGGGTGAAGCGATTAAAGCGATCCGGCTGCGACGGCCCGACGTATTGGTGTCAGACATCGCGATGCCCGACGAAGATGGTTACGGTTTGATTGAGAAGGTCCGCTTGCTCGAAGTTGACGAAACGGAGTGCATCCCGGCCGTAGCGATTACGGCGTACGCGAAAGATGAGGATCGCGAAAGGGCACTGTCTTCAGGTTTTCAGATCTACCTGGCGAAACCGGTGGAGTTGACCGAGCTGATTTCCGTAGTGGCGCGCGCGGCGCGCAGGGATTTCTAAAACGCATGACAACAACGCGCATTGACGACATTCAGTTGGCTTACGATGACGTGGGATCCGGTCCGGCGGTCGTGATGATCCATGGCTACCCGTTCAATCGTTCGCTTTGGACAGAACAGGTGGACGCGCTGAGTAGCAAGTTTCGCGTGGTGACTCCCGATCTCCGTGGCTTCGGTGAAAGCGACAATTCGGAAGGGCCGGCAACGATGAATCGCATGGCCCAGGATGTCGCCACACTCATGGATCAACTCGGAATCGATCAGGCAGTGATCGCCGGATTGTCGATGGGTGGATACGTGACGCTGGCGTTCTGCAAACAGTTTCCCGCGCGCGTGAAGGCGCTGGTGCTCTCAGACACACGCGCGCAGGCTGATAGCGAAGAAGCGAAACAAACGCGGTCTCAGCAGGCGGAAAAGGCGACGACTGAAGGCATGGCGGGAATTGCCGACGCGATGTTGCCGAAACTGTTGACGCCGGAGACAGTCAGTAAACGCCCTGAGGTCGTGAAGCGCGTGCGCGACATGATGTTGAAGACGAAGCCGCAGGGCGCCGCGGGCGCATTGTTGGGCATGGCCCAGCGCGAGGATCTGAGTGAGTTCATTTCAACTATCGGAGTGCCGACGATGATCGTCGTCGGTCGTGAAGACGCGATTACTCCTGTAGCTGATAGCGAAAAGATGAAGTCAAAAATCGCAACGTCGCATTTGGTCGTGATCGAGAATGCCGGGCACGTGTCGAACCTTGAACAGACTGAACAGTTCAACTTCGCTCTATTGAAATTTCTCGAAAGAGTCTTCGCGTAAATCTCGATGTCGAGCCATAAGAGATTCACGATCGAAGAGCGAGTCCGATGGGGCGACGTCGACGCCGCGCGCATAATTTTCTACGGCGCTTACATTCGCTTTTTTGAGTACGCTGAGACGGAACTGTTTCGCGAAGTTGGATTGCCATACGGCGTGATGTTTGATGAGTTGAAGATCTGGTTGCCGCGTGTGCATCTCGAATGCGACTTCCAGCGTGCCGCTCGACTCGACGATCTGTTGCAGGTGAGTGTATTTGTCGGACGCTTCGGAACGAAATCGATGCGACTCAATTTCGAAGTGCGACGCCAGGGCGAAGACGCGCCTGTCGCGACCGCGCATTTCGTTCTCGCAGCAGTTAATCAGGATACGTTTGAAACGGTGCCGGTTCCCGCCGAGTTGCGCGAGAGACTCGCTCCCTACACAGCCGAAGCATGAGTACCACAACCTTAGAAACACTCGACGAAAAGCAAGTCGAACGCGATCCTATCAAGCAGTTTCAGCTCTGGTTTGACGACGCGCGCGCTGCGAAGCTGCCGTTGGCAGAAGCGATGACTCTGGCGACGGCCACGCCCGAAGGTCGACCGTCGGCGCGCATGGTTTTGTTGAAGCAAGTTGACGAAGAGGGCTTTGTCTTCTTCACGAACTATCACAGCGCGAAGGCGGCACAACTCGAAAGCAATCCTTACGCGGCGCTGGTTTTTTACTGGAACCCGCTCGATCGACAAGTGCGTGTTGAGGGGCGGGTAGAGAGAACTACGGTTGCGGAGTCGCAAGAGTATTTTGAGACTCGTCCACGCGAAAGTCAGATTGGCGCGTGGGCGTCGCCGCAGAGCAACGTGATCGCGGGACGCGAAGTGCTGGAACAACGGGCACAGGAGTTGGAAGAATACTACCGCGATCGCGAGATTGAATGTCCGGGACACTGGGGCGGTTACCGGCTGCGTCCCGACAAGATCGAGTTTTGGAAAAGCCGCATTGGCCGGCTGCACGATCGAATACTTTACGAACTCCAGCCGGATGGAACGTGGTCGATCAAACGCCTCGCCCCGTGAACGTTACCAACCCACTCTGAAGAACACGATTCCGATAATTCGCATGCGGCCATCCTCACGAATCACGGCGTAATCACCGATCTGGTAATACTCGGCATCGAGCGGCAACACGTTTCCTTTGCTGTATGAGGTAAGCGGTTTGACGATGTGGTTCGGCAACTCGATCGGTTTTGAGAGATGGTTCTTGAACTCTCGCATGCCCTCTGCGATTTCGGGACGCGTGGCCAGTAGTTTGGCGACGTGTGTGCGAAACTCCGCCAGGTCACGCTTCAGTTGCGCGGCGTAGGATTGAAGCGGTTTAGGTTCTTTCTGGCGCACGCGATCGAGCATTGCGTCAATCGGCGGCGGAAAGACTACGGACTTTTCAGCGTCGCCGAACACCAGCGGCAACATCAGAAGCAGAAACTGCGTCTGGTCCTTGTAGATCCCGAGAAGTGTAGCGTCGTCAACTTGCGAGGAATCGGCGCTTCCGAGTTCGCTTTCGGCAATCGCAATTGCACGTCGACGCGCCGGGTCCTTTGTGAACGTCGCTTCAAAGGCGCGGTCGAAATCGAGGTCCGGCAGCAGAAGTCGCTGGAACTCGCTAACCACCGCATACGCCTCGACAACCTCGCGCGTCTGCTTTACCGGTTGCGCCCGCTTTGTGCGTTTTGAACGTGTTTGGGCTGATACAGTCGCGGCGACGACGAGGCAAAGGCAAATTGCGACATACTTCTTCATTTGTTCAGACGGGACGAAACGCGCTCTTCACAAGCTTCTTTTTCAAATCCACGTAGCCCTGTTCGCCTGCCACCAAATCACCCAACACCCGCTTCACGCCGCGATGCCCGCGCGCGAAGTCGATCATTCGCTCTGTAAAAGGCGCGCCCCAGAAGTTTCCGTAAAAACGTCGCCGCATCTGCGCGGCACGACTCAAGTCGGCGCCGAAGTCTGCGCGCCAGCGCGACTCGTAAGTCTGCGACTCACCTTCTAGATAAGCCTCGGCAAACAATTCCGCTGAACGTAACGCGTAATAAATGCCCTCGCCGGTCACGGGATCGGCGAAGCCGGCGGCGTCGCCTAGCAGCGCCCAATCGTCGCCGCACACTTTTCTGTTGTTCCAGGTCTTCGCTGCGAGACCCGGAATCCGCGCGGCGTAACGTTCTGCGGTCGCGTTCAGGTGGTTGCGGACTCGAGTGGATTCAGCGGTCTCTTTTTCACCGCCCCAGAATTTAACTTTCGCCCCATCGCATTGCTGGTAGTAGCCAACCATGAAGCGCCAGAGAAGATCGTCGAGCGGTTGATGTTCGAATGCGTCCTGCGTCGTCGCGATGCCAAACGAGATGTGATCCGGACGCGGAAAGGCCCACGCGTAGCCGACCCAACGCGGAAGAAATGCTACGACCGTCGGTGCGAGCTCCGTCGAAGGCAACGGCGCACGATAGCCAAATGCGACCTCCATGTCCGACGGTGGTAAAGGACCAGCAAGCATCTTCGCGATCCCGCTGTTCGCACCGTCGGCGCCAACGAGCATCGAGCCAATCCACTCGCCGTCGCTGTCGCTTCGGAGTCGCCATCCGTTGTCGATCCGCGTCGCTTTTCGCGCCGAGATCTTTTCAGAAACGATATGCGCACCAGCGTCGCGGGCGCGATCGCGCAGATGGGAGTCAAAGACGATGCGCGAATAGATCGCGAAGGGTTCCTCGAGTTCGAGATGAAGTTTTTTGCCGGAAGGTGAGTAGAGATCGAGCTCGTTTATCGTGCGTCCGGCAGCGTTGAGCAATTGCGGCCAGGCCTTTAACGCTTTCGCTGTGACACCGCCGCCGCAGGCCTTGGGCGTGCCTTCGGGACGGCCGTCGAATAGCGCGACTTTCGCGCCACCTTTCGCGAGCACCTCCGCTGCAAACGATCCCGCGGGACCAGCCCCGACTATTAGCACGTCGTACGGTTTCATTAGGAACTCAGAGAAGATAGAATAACAGCCGTTCCCTTCAAACTGCGAAAGCGCGCAATGGCCAATCAACGCTTCTTAGTGTTTTCCGGCATTGCACCCCATCCGCCGATCATGGTGCCTGAGGTTGGACGCGAGTCCATCGCGGGGGTACGCGCGTCGATCGAAGCGATGGCCGAGCTCACGCGACGCGTCATCGATTCCGGCGCGGAGTCGGTAGTTCTGATCTCGCCGCATGCGCCGCTCGAAGTCGATTCGTTCGTCGCTTATGAAGGACCAAGGGTTTACGCTGACTTTTCGATGTTCAATGCGCCGAGCACTGAGTTTTCAGTTCGCGTCGACGAAGATCTCTTGAACGCAATTACCGCCGCCGCTGCGTCGCAAAACTATCAGGTTTCAAAGTTGGTCGACGGCCTTCTCGATCATGGCACGGCGGTACCGCTTTACTTTCTGCTTCGTAACGGTTGGCAGGGTGAAGTCGTAGCGCTTGGTTACAGCTTCTTATCCAACAACGATCATCTTCGGTTTGGGTCGTGCGTTGCGAGAGCTGTCGATCAAGTCGGCCGTCGCGTCGCTTTTATCGCGAGTGGCGACTTAAG
>DATJKO010000016.1:0-3404 GCA_035491355.1 Pyrinomonadaceae bacterium | reverse complement strand
GAAATCAGCGCCGAATTTAAAGCTGTGATCGCCGTGCGTAAGACTCACAACGTCTATTAACTGCACGCGTTTGATCGTGGTTTCTCGTGGGCTGAAATTATTTCGACCGAGTTGCAGGAAACCGCCGCCGGTCTGAATTCGCGCTTCCGTGGCGTCGCTGTTTGCCTCGCCGGGTTCGCGATCGCGGCCAAACTGGAAGCGCAACTCGTTGATGATGGTTGGCGATAGCGTGGAAATGAGTGAACCGGAGAAAGTCGTCGTTTTCGCGACACTGTTTCCCGAGTGTTCTTCCACGCTGAGTGGGCCACCGTTTTCGTTGTTGTTACCAGTGAAGTTCTGTTGATTGAAGCGCAGCACGAGCTGGTTCGAATTGTTTAGCCGGATGTCTGTTTTCACCATGAATACATCCTGATCGCGTCCGATCTGGTAGGTATTCATCTTCGGCGCCAGCAGGTTCTGAATGCTCTGCGGCTGCGCGAAAAAGTTCGGCGCGTCGACGACGTTTGGAATATTCGATCGTTGCCCGTCATACGCAAAAAAGAAGAAAGCGCGATCTTTCTTGATTGGACCGCCGATGGTGCCGCCGAACTGATTGATCTGCGACTTCGGACGCTTCGCGCCGCGCGCGGTCAGGATCGGCGTGTTCGAGTTCAACGCTTCGTCGCGGAAGAATTCAAACGCACTACCATGCCAGTCGTTTGTTCCCGACTTGGTGACGACGTTGATAACGGCGCCGCCCGCGCGTCCGAATTCCGCGGAGAAACCGTTCTGGTTGACCTGAAACTCCTGCACGGATTCTTCTGAGAACTGGTAGGGCGGGCGCGTACCGGTGCGGCCGAATGATTGGCCGAAGAAGGTGTTGTTGTTGTCGGCGCCGTCAACCTGCAGACTGTTCAGAGTTCCCTTTTGTCCGCCGACAGCAAGATCGCCTTGTCTTGTCGGGTCGCGGACTACGCCGGGCGTAAGCGTGGCGAAGTCGAGAAAGTTTCGTCCGTTGACCGGCAGGTTTTCAATGGCGCGTTCGTTCACGACCGAAGAGATGGACGTGCGCGTGGTCTCGACCACCTGCCCTTCCGCTGACACATCGACCATCTCGACTCTCGCGTTGCCAACCGCGAGTTGGATGTCGAGCGGAGTTTGGCCACCAACCGTAACCACTACATTCATGAAAGAGGTCGGCGCAAATCCCTGCCCGCTGCCCGTTTCCACTTTGTAAGTTCCGGGAGGCAGGAAGACTATGCGGTAGATTCCTTCGTCATTTGTGACCACATTCTTCGACAATCCCGTGGCTACGTTTGTGGCTGTGACCGTTACGTTGGGCACCGCGGCCGCGTTCGAGTCGGTAACGCGTCCTTCGATGTTTCCGGTGTTGGCTTGAGATTGAGCGAGAACGCTGATTGAAATTGACAGTAGACACACGAAAAGCAGGCACAAGCGACGGGCGCTCGGGGGAACTCTAAACATGATTTCCTTCCTTTTTTGGTGACCGTGTTTCGGGCGGAACACGGATTCAAGAAATCCTCAGGTGGTATTCGAGGGTTTCAACGGACGCCATAATGCTGCGAGGCGTTTACCACTGGCGGTTTGCAACAGGCTCATCATACCCATGTAGCCGAAACCGAAGAAGAACAAGAGCAGGAACGGAATCGTCCCCCACATATGCAGTCGCGCCGAGTAGAAGATCGCTAATAAAAAGTACAGCGCGAAAGTGAGTTCGAGCAGCGGCAGGAGTCCGCGCTTGCGCCGGTACTTCTTGCGCTTCCAGGTCGCATCGCTTGTTTCTTCAACGCGATACTTCGGTGTGCGAACAAAATCCGACTTCACTCCCATCAGTGCTTCCAGCACCGCACGCGCATTTGAAAACGCGAGACCGATTCCGAGTCCCATCACTAACGGCAGGTGCAGCAGTCGCGGCGTGCGCTTCTCGTCGAGATACCACACCGCCGAACCGTAGAACATCACGACCGAGATCGACGAAAAGAACAGGAGCGGCAAGTCGAGAACCATCAGGTGATAGAACGGTTGGTTGTAACGCACCAGCAACAGCGGAAACTGCAGGACGCTCGCGACAATCATCAACGGATAACTGATGTTTCCCGTCAGGCGGAAGAACATTTCCAGCTTCACGCGAAACGGCAACGGTGCCAGCCAGATGCGCGGGTACAGTTTCAATCCGACCTGCATCACGCCTTTCGCCCAGCGTCGTTGTTGGGCCTTGAAGGCGTTGATCTCAACCGGTATTTCAGCAGGCGCGTCTTCGTCAAGCAGGTAAACAAACTTCCAACCCATCAACTGTGCGCGAAAACTCAGATCCGTGTCTTCCGTCAGCGTATCGTGCTGCCAGCCGCCACTCGTCTCGATCGCCTGGCGGCGCCAGATGCCGGCTGTGCCGTTGAAGTTGAAGAACCCGCCGGTACGGTTGCGCGTGGTCTGTTCGACGACGAAATGACCGTCGAGCATGATCGTCTGGAGACGAGTCAGCAGGTTGTAGCGGCCGTTGATGTGCGACCAGCGCATCTGTGCGCAACCGACAAGTGGATCGGTAAAGAAGTCGACGAGTTTGCGCAGACAATCGGGTTTCGGAACGAAGTCAGCGTCGAAGATCGCGAGCAGGTCGCCTTTGGCGGTCTTGTTTCCGTTCTCGAGCGCGCCGGCTTTGAATCCGGTGCGATCCAGGCGGTGAATGTAGTGAATATCAAAACCCTGCGCCGCATATTTCGCGACCACTGCAGCGGCAACGCTTGCGGTTTCGTCGGTTGAATCGTCGAGAACCTGTATCTCCAGCTTGTCGTGCGGGTAGTCGATCTCCGTAACGGCTTTGAGCAGACGTTCGACGACGTACAGTTCGTTGAAGAGCGGGAGTTGGACCGTGACGCGCGGAAGATCCTCTTCCGCGAATTCCGCACTGGGCACTGGCACGAACTTGCGATACCGCCAGAAATCGATGACCTGCTTGATTCGATAGCCACCGTATACGGCCAGGGTCGTCAGGATTGCGAAGTAGACGATCAAGATTACCCAGTCGAAAGCGTCGAGCTGGTAGAGCGGGCTGATGTTGACCCAGGTCTTGTTGATCCCGTCTTTGAAGTACCGCTCGAAAACCGTTACGGGGTCGGCGCCGATTGGGGTGGGCCAGGGAGTTGGTGCTGGTGCTTGGAAAATCATGAATAGCTACGTACGAAGCGCCAGATTCTACCTTATGCGGGGCGAAATCGGGAAACCTGCTAGATGCGGCGGTCGGGGGCGCTGTAGTCGCTGGGCGCCGCCGCCATGCGTTCGGGCGACGCGAGGGTAAAAGTGGGCCGTTTTGTGCGGCTTTTTCTCATAGCTAAGTCCGCGAGACCCGGCATGACGTAGAAAACTGTTACGCCGCCCAGCAGCAGACCCGTCAGGAGGCGGGAGGT
>DATJKO010000015.1:0-3535 GCA_035491355.1 Pyrinomonadaceae bacterium | reverse complement strand
AAATGATCTTTGCGGGCAAGAACATCAACGCCCTGGGGGCGCGCGTTCGTCGCGAATGGGGAATCGCGCATATTCCTGAAGATCGCCACCGGCGCGGACTGTTGCTCGACTTCTCGCTCGCGGAAAACTCGATTCTCGGAGTGCATTATCGTCCACCCATCGCCGCATTCGCGGGTAACATCTTTCTCGACGACAGCGCGATTCAACGCCGCGCCAACGAGATCATCCAGGCGTTCGACGTGCGACCGCCAAACGCCATGCTTCCCGCGCGCGCACTCTCCGGCGGCAATCAACAGAAGCTGATCATCGGACGCGAATATCGCGTCGATCCGAAGTTGTTGCTGGTGTCGCAACCGACGCGCGGAGTCGACATTGGCGCGATTGAGTTTATTCATCGCCAGTTGGTGCGGTTACGTGACGACGGTTGCGCGATCCTGTTGGTCTCCGCTGAGCTCGAAGAGGTGACGAGTCTTTCCGATCGTTTGTTGGTGATCCACGAGGGCAAGATCGCTGGGGAGGTGGATCCGAAAGTGGCAACAATGGAAGAGATTGGGTTGTTGATGACACGAGGTCATTAGAGCTTAGTACTTTGTGCTTTGCTCTTGGTTTTTGTTTTCAGCACGAGAGCACGTCCGTACTAAGTACAAAGAACAAAGCACTAAGAACAAAGGACCAAGAACGATACGACACAATGCCTAAATTCGCGCGTGACCTCCTGTTCCCGCTGATCGCTGTCGTGGCAGCTTTCGTTGTCGGCGGCATTCTTATTCTGCTCGTCGGCGACAATCCCATCGTTGCTTATCGCTTGTTGTTGGGCAGCGCGTTCTCCTGGCCAGATGGCATCGGCTACACGCTCTTCCATGCAACGCCTTTGATATTCACCGGTCTGGCCGTGCTCGTCGGCTTTCGTTGTGGTCTATTCAATATCGGCGCGGAAGGACAACTCTACATCGCAGCGTTTGCGACGGCGTGGGTCGGAATCACTTTCGCAAACCGGTCTGCTTGGATCCTCGTGCCGCTGTGTTTTCTCGGCGCGATATTGATCGGCGCGTTGTGGGGAGCGATTCCCGGTGTGCTGAAAGCGTATTTCGGCTCACACGAAGTTATCAACACGATCATGTTGAACTTCATCGCGCTCTATTTGATTAGTTACCTGACGCAGTATCACTATCGCGTTCCCGGCGATCCGATTCAGGAGACGGCATTTATCGGCGCAGGCGCGCACATCGCACGATTGGGCAAGTTCGTCCCCGGCCTGCCTGAGCGCATTCCCGTGAACCTCGCGTTTCTGCTGGCGCTGCTGTGTTGTCTGCTGGTCTACTTGTTTTTATGGCGCACGAAGTGGGGATATGAGATTCGCGCGACGGGAAGCAATCCATCCGCGGCGGAGTACGGCGGCATCTCGATTCGGAAACAGATCGTTCTGGCGATGGCAGTTTCAGGCGCGCTCGCGGGCATGGTTGGCATCAACGAAGTACTCGGCTATCGCCATCGTTACTACGACGGGTTTTCCGATAACTACGGCTTCACTGGAATCGCGGTCGCGTTGTTAGGACGCAATCATCCGGTTGGCGTGATCCTCGCGGCAATCTTGTTTGCGGTGCTACAACACGGCGGGATCTACGTCGACGGCTTTTCAGAACATGTCACCAAAGACATTGTGCAGGTCTTGCAGGGCATCATCATTTTGTTTGTCGCTGCCGAGGCATTCTTCAAATGGTCGTTAGGCAGGTTTGGATTAAGACGCTTGAGGGCCTGAACCGATGAGAGACGTTTTTACGTGGTCACTAATTGCGTCAACGATCCGGCTGGCGACGCCATTGGTCCTGGCTGCCCTGGGTGGATTGTTTTCGGAGCGATCGGGCGTCATCAACATCGCGCTCGAGGGCAAGATGTTGGCTGGCGCTTTCACGGCTGCCGCGGTGACGTACGCTGCGGACGTCAGATTCGGCATGGGCGCCGCAAGTCCGTGGGTCGGGTTGATGGCGGGGATGCTCGCCGGCTTGCTCCTCGCGGCCATCTACGCGATTACCTGCATCAAGTTCAAAGCGGATCAGGTTGTCAGCGGCGCTGCCATCAACATTCTGATGCTCGGCATACCCGGATTCCTGAGTGGCGCGCTATTTTTGTCTTCTGGTTCGACGCCACAACTTCCGAAAGATCATCTGTTGCCACAGCAGCCATGGATCATCGCGCTCGCGATCGCAGTGCTGGTGTCCGCGATCTGGTACGTGATTTATAAAACGCCGTTTGGTTTGCGACTGCGTTCGGTGGGGGAGAAACCGGAAGCAGCAGACGCAGCGGGTGTGAGCGTGAGTCGGATGCGATATTGGGGCGTGCTGCTCGCTGGAATGCTCGCCGGCATCGGGGGTGCGTATCTCTCGATCGGGCAGTCGTCGCTGTTTACGAGAAACATGACGGCGGGTCGCGGTTTCATCGCGCTCGCGGCGTTGATCTTCGGCAAGTGGCGTCCGGTGCAGACTTTGTTAGCGTGTCTCTTGTTTGGCTTCACCGAGGCGGTTTCGATTCAAATGCAGGGCGCGGTAAAGTTCAACGGTGAGGAAATTCCGGTGCAGTTCATTAACATGGTGCCTTACGTCTTGACGATCGTGGTGCTAGCAGGTTTCATCGGATCGTCGCGGGCGCCGCGGGCCCTGGGGATACCGTATCAGAAAGAGAAGTGAAGCAAGGGGAAGAAATGAGTGAGCAAGTGGCCAGCACAGGACTTTACGAACGTGCCGAACATGCAGCAAGAACGATTCGCGCGCGACTGAACGTCGAACCGCGAATTGCGATCGTGCTCGGCAGTGGGCTGGGTGGTTTCGCGGACGACTTCGAAGATCCGGTTCGCATTCCTTATCACGAGATACCAGGATTCCCGCGCTCGACAGTTGAAGGACACGCGGGCCGATTGGTTGGCGGGAAAGTCGAAAGCGTTCCCGTGCTCGCGATGCAGGGCCGGATGCACTACTACGAAGGTTACTCGCTCGAAGAAGTTACCTTTCCGATCCGCACTTTCAAACTACTCGGAATCAAGACGCTCGTTTTGACGAATGCCGCCGGTGGTATTAACGTGCAATTGACGCAAGGCGCGTTGATGGTACTCAGCGATCACGTGAACCTGATGGGCGACAACCCGTTGCGTGGTCCGAATGACGACCGGTTTGGTCCCCGCTTTCCGGACATGTCGGCGGTCTACTCGCCGGCGTTGCAGGAGTTGGTTGTCGAAGAAGCGCGAGCGATTGGTGCGGAAGTGCGGCGGGGGATTTACGGTGGACTGTCTGGTCCTAGTTACGAAACGCCCGCCGAGATTCATCTGTTGCGCAATCTCGGCGCCGACGCAGTGGGTATGAGCACCGTGCCGGAGGCGATCGTCGCACGCCACATGGATCTGGAAGTGCTCGGCATTTCGTGCATCACCAACATGGCGGCCGGAATTAGCGACGAGCCAATCGATCACTCGGAAGTGATGGCGACTGGCGATCGCGTGCGCGGCACGTTTACTGAATTACTACGTAGGGTTGTCGGTCGAATC
>DATJKO010000014.1:0-3317 GCA_035491355.1 Pyrinomonadaceae bacterium | reverse complement strand
TGGAGAAACGAAAAATCCAGGGCAGTGAAGTCGACGTGTTAGAAGCCATCTTTCACGTGACCGAGCATTTCTCGATGCACACCGGTCAGATCATCATGCTGACCAAAATGCTGGCGCAAAAAGATCTACGTTTCTACGACTTCGCCAGCGGCGCGCCAGCGCATACCTGGCGACAGTGACCCTCAGAGATCTTTCACAACACTGCAGTTCTTGTTTAATATAGCCGCATCCGGTGCGGGCGATTCCCGACCGGAGCTTTCATAAAGCTACTCTTACGCTCAAGGAGCAGAATCTCAATGACCTATGTCGTTGCCGAACCGTGCGTTAACTGTCGCTACACTGACTGTGCCCTCGTTTGCCCCGTCGAAGCTTTCCACCTCGACGACGACATGCTGGTGATCAATCCCGAAACTTGTATCGACTGCGACGCGTGTGTTCCGGAGTGTCCGGTGGAAGCCGTATTTGCTGAAGGCGCGGTGCCGGCCGAGTGGGCGAGCTTTACGCCGCTCAATGCGGAGCGGTCGCTCAGCGGCTTGCCGACGATCACCGCCAGACTCGATCCTCTTTGCGAATAGCGGTTCTTACGATCGCAAAATGAAGAAAAGTACCCGGTGGCTATTAAGCGTAATGGCAATCGCCGCCGGTGCAGTCGGCGCCGCCAGCGCTTATTTGAAGAGACGAAACATGTCGGAAGCGAAGCGAGTGGGCGATGTTTGGGCGCGGCCTGGAATGTCTGTAACGTTCCGGGCTGAACTCATGCCCGGCCGCGATCGTTACGAGCGCACGTTTCGGGTTAAGGAGCTACTCTCGAGCGGGCGAGTTTCATTGCACGGAGCAGATGGCGAACACGCCGAGAAGGAATTTGAACCAGTCCAGTTCGATCGACCAACCTAAGGATTGCCGAGTGTCGATTGCCAATTGCCGATTTCCTTCAGAATGTAACTACCGCGCGAACACCTTCGACAATCGTCAATTGGCAATCACCATTGGTAGGTCTTACCGGGTTCCATCACTTTCAAATGCGGAATTTTTAACGCGTTGAGCTGTTCGATGATCTCTTCGCGGTACGCCGGCTTGATGTGCACGGCCATGATGTCGAGACCGTTGTGGTTGAGCTTCTTCAACTCTTCACCGAGCGACGCAGGCGTGAAGTGACGCGACACTTCGGCGAGTTCGGCCATGCGGTTGGGGAACGACGCCTCGATCAGTAACGCATCGATGTGCTGCGCCTCATTCAACTTCCTCCAAAACTCTTCCGTCTCCGCGGTGTCCGAACTGAACGCCACACTCTTCTTACCATCCGAGACGATCAGTCCGACGGTCGGCACGATGTGATTCACGGGCACGGCCGTGACTGTCAGGTGGGCCACCTTAAACGGTTCGCCGATGGGAATCGGGATGTACTCCATCACAGGACCAAAATCATTGTGCAGTTCAGAGAAGCGCGGATAGACGTTCCAATTGAACACGTCGCGCTCGAGCAGACTGATGACTTCCGGCGTCGCATAAACGCGCATCGGTTGATGCAGGACGGGATAAAGATCGTCGATGAAGATCGGAAGACTGGCGATGTGGTCCATGTGAGGGTGGGTGACGATGATGTCTCTGACGCTGGACCGTTGTTCATTCGTCAGGGCGATCGCGATGCTGCCGGCGTCGACCGCGACGCAGTCGTCGATTAGAAAGCAGGTCAGGCGTTGGTCCTGCGTTGCGTGGCCGTTGGCGTCAAAGGTACTGGGTAAGAGTTGGATTCTCACGAGCTTCCGGCTCTGATGAAAATAACTGCGCAGTCGCAGCCAAGTATAAGCCAGAAACGAGACACCAGCGAGGACTAAATCGTTTGCGGTAGCGCCTTATTCGTGTTTATTGATGAATTGAACGAGTACTAAGAACAATGACATTCACTAACCTGCTCGCAACTCGTTAACTAACGACTGCAGCGCGTCGAGGTATGCTGCTTCCTGCGCCTGCGGATCGTGTTTGCTCGAACGAATGCCGCGCGAGACGCGACTGCGGTGAAATGCCAGTTCGCTTGCCAGTTGATTGAACCGCCGGCGCGTACGCCAGCCCTTCACACCGGTTGTCGAGAAGGCGTTGAATGATGAACCCATTCGTCCAGTGATAGATCCGAGTTGCTTGTATTCTTCCTGCGTGAACAACCCGCGGTCCATGTCAGTCACCAGAAACTGCCGCACGACCTGACCCTCGCGTCGCAGCGCGAATCCAATCACCACGAGCATGATCAGAAACGCCGGCACCATCACGACGACATAGGCGATTACAAAGCCGCCACTCCCGCCAAATACTGCCGCGGCGTTCCAGAGACTGTGCATGAAGATCGCCATCACCAGACCAATCACCGGGGTTATGAGCTTGGTCCCCATGTTCGTTGATTGGCGCGATAGACCCAGACCGATTCCAGTGAGACTCGTGAATAGCGGATGTGAGAAAGGCGCAAAGAAACCGCGAACGATCACTGTCGCTGTCAACGACCCGCCACTCTCGGCCGCCGCGTTACCGTAATAAAGAATGTTCTCGGTCATCGCGAAGCCCAGCGCCGCCAACGACCCATAAACAATTCCATCAACCACGCCGTCAAACTCCTCTTTCTTCGCGAAAAAGAAGATGAACAGTATGACCGCTTTGGCAATCTCCTCGACGACCGGTGCGGAGATCACCGTCGCAAATGCTTCGCCTGCACTTGCGTTCTCCGCCAGCGTGCCAACGATCAGGCCACTGGAAGTGTTAAAGAGAAACGCAAAGAATGGAGCGATCAACGCACCCCAGAAAAACGCCGTACCCAACATCCACAACGGTTCACCTTCGTACCGATCGATCCACAACACCAGCACTACATACAGCGGCACGGGAATCGTCGCGGCGAACAAACCGAGAATGAGACCGATTGGTCCAGTTTCGATCCCGATGACGAGCAGTACGAGCAGGCCAAGGCTCAACGCGATCAGTATCGCCACGATCGCCAGTGCGATTTTGATTGCGCTGATTCGTGGCGTGTCTTTGATGACGAACGTTGGTGGCAGTCTCGGATTCTGAAGGTTGGGGTTTGGAAAAGTCATGTTAGTTACGAAAACTCTGCTAGCGAGCGCAAGTCAACGCGCGGCCGCCGTCGATGGAATACGTTCCTCCAGTGATCCAACCAGCATCGTCGGAGGCGAGAAACAGTACAAGCGACGCGATCTCTTCCGGACGACCGGTGCGGCCGAGTGGATGAGTGCTCTTCGAGTGTTCGAGAAACGCAGCATAGGCCTCAGGGTTCATGCCGCCGCGTTTGTGAATCTCAGTAACGACGACACCCG
>DATJKO010000013.1:0-2637 GCA_035491355.1 Pyrinomonadaceae bacterium | reverse complement strand
ATCAAAGAAGTGTTGCGCGGCGTTTGGATCACACGCTTAGCTTCCGAGCGCATCATTGAGTTCGTCTCCGGTCACGGAGAGTTGTGGTCGGCCCAACTCCTGGACGCCTATCTTCAATCGCAACACCACCCCGCCCAGTGGCTCGATGCGCGCCAGATCCTGATCGTCGAATCCAATGCCAACGCTGTCACCGTCGACTGGGAGACTTCAAAGCAGAAGTTGCAGGCCTGGCGGAGCGATGTTCCGGAGACTGACTTCCTTGTCATCACCGGCTTCATCGCGTCGACGCACGACGGAGTCGCGACGACGCTGAAACGAAACGGCAGCGACCTTTCAGCTTCGATCTTCGGCGCGCTGTTGAGCGCTGAGTCCGTCACGATCTGGACCGACGTCGATGGCGTATTCAGTGCCGATCCGCGACGAGTTCCCGAAGCCGTCGTCGTTCCCGAGCTTTCATACCAGGAAGCGGCCGAACTCGCGTACTTCGGAGCGAAGGTCATTCATCCGAGCACGATGTCGCCCGCCATCGCTCACAACATCACGGTCTGGATCAAGAACACGTTCAAGCCTGACGCGCCGGGGACGAGAATCTCCGCCGTCTCGCCGATGAACATGCCGATCAAAGGCTTCGCCGCGGTTGAAGACATGGTCCTCATAAATGTGGAAGGCACGGGGATGATCGGAATTCCGGGTGTCGCCCACAAACTTTTCGGTGCGTTGCGCGCGGTCGACGTGTCGGTGGTGATGATCTCGCAGGCGAGTTCCGAGCATTCGATCTGTTTCGCCGTTCCTCGCGTACACGCCGAACGCGCAAAGAAGACGGTTGAGGAAACGTTCGTCGTTGAGATGCAACGCGGCGAGGTGCAGACGGTTGATCTCACCGATGGTTGTTGCATCGTGGCGATGGTGGGCGACGGCATGATCGACCAACTGGGGATGGCGGGACAGTTTTTTAGTGCTTTAGGTAAGGCCGGCATCAACGTTCGCGCGATCGCGCAGGGCTCTTCCGAACGAAATATTTCAGCGGTCATCAAACAGACGGAAGCGACGAAAGCTCTGCGAGCAATCCATTCCGCGTTCTATCTTTCAAATCAGACTCTATCGATTGGCGTGATCGGCACGGGCCTGATCGGTGGCACGCTCCTCCGCCAACTGCAAACTCGCATTGAAGAACTCAAGCGCGATCGCAGCATCGACTTAAGAGTACGAGGCATCATGAATAGCCGCGGGATGATCCTCGCGGATCGAAGCGTCGCACTCGATCGATGGCAGGATGAGTTAGGCGAGGGTTCGCAGAAATCAGATCTCGAAAAGTTCATCACTCACGTTAACGCGGATCACCTGCCGCATGCTGTGCTGATCGACGCGACCGCGAGTGCTGAACTGACCGCGCACTACGAAGGCTGGCTCTCACGCGGTATCAACATCATTACGCCGAACAAGAAGAGCAACGCCGGACCGTTCCCGGCGTATCGCCGCTTGCGCGAAACTGCACGTAAACATCAGCGCTACTTTCTGTACGAAACGAATGTCGGCGCAGGGTTGCCGATTATTCAGACGCTTCGCGGCCTGGTGGAAACCGGTGATGAAGTCATCAAGATCGAGGGCGTGCTCTCAGGCACGCTCTCTTATATTTTCAACTCGCTCGACGGCCGGCGTACGTTTTCGGAAGTTGTTCGCGAGGCGCACTCGTTAGGTTTGACCGAACCCGATCCACGCGAGGACTTGTCGGGAGTCGACGTCGCTCGCAAACTCATCATCCTCGCGCGCGAGATGGGACTCGAAGTGGAGATGGACAGTGTGCAAGTTGAGAGTCTTGTCGCCGAAGACTTGCGCGGTGGAACTGTGGATGAATATCTCGCGGGCCTCGCTAAACACGATCCCTCCGTAGCATCACTGCTGAACTCCGCTCGTGACCAGAGTCAGGTTATCCGTTACGTCGGAACCATTGACAGCAACGGCAACTTGTCCGCTCAGATGCGTGAGTTTCCCCTGGACCACCCGTTCGCCAGCCTCAAGGGCAGCGACAACATCGTGAGTTTCCAAACGGCGCGCTACAACACACAACCCATGATCGTACGAGGCCCAGGCGCTGGTCCGGAAGTGACGGCCGCAGGCGTCTTCGCAGATCTGCTCAGGCTCGCCTCCTTCCTCGGCGCCCCGCATTAGAAACAGGTCAAACAGCGCAGTTTGAAAGTATGTGTTCCCGCAAAGGCGCAAAGGCGCAAAGAGAATCAATGAATTCAGCGTGCTCTTTCTTTTCTTTGCGCCTTTGCGCCTTTGCGGGCGTAACGTCCTGCAACAAGAAGGCTACAACGACTTAAGGATTCGTCGGAGTTCGAACAACGGCTTCGCGAGTTCCAACAGCGGCAGTCTTAACGATACTGGAGAGGGCTGACGTTATCTAAGTCTGGGTACTCGTGCAGTTTGAAAGTATGTTTTCCCGCAAAGGCGCAAAGAGAATCAATGAATTCAGCGTGTTCTTTCTTTCTTGAGTTCCAACAGCGTCGCCGGGAGTTCCAACAGCGTCGCCGGGAGTTCCAACAGCGTCGCCGGGAGTTCCAACAGCGGCTCCGCCGCCGCGATGTGAGGCGAGGCTCTGCCTCGCCGTTCGGTTGAGTAAAAGGAATGGGCTGC
>DATJKO010000012.1:0-2809 GCA_035491355.1 Pyrinomonadaceae bacterium | reverse complement strand
GCCGGCATTCCCTGGAGTTTCTCACCCGTATTAGACCTCGGCCGCGATCCACGCTGGCCGCGTTTCTGGGAAACCTTTGGTGAAGATCCTTATCTTGCGAAGGTGATGGGCGTCGCGTTCGTGCGCGGACTGGAAGGTAATGACGTCGCTTCGCAACAACAGGTCGCGTCGAGTTTGAAACACTACATGGGCTACAGCTTTCCCCTGACCGGAAGAGATCGGACGCCCGCGTGGATTCCCGAGAATTATCTGCGTGAGTATTTTCTGCCCAGCTTCGACTCAGCAGTTAAGGCAGGCGCGCGCACGATCATGATCAACTCCGGCGAGATCAACGGTGTACCCGGTCACGTCAATCATCACATCCTGACCACCATCCTGCGCAAGGAGCTCGGCTTCGACGGCTTCGTCGTCTCCGACTGGGAGGACATCAAGAAGCTCGTCACCACGTGGCGCATTGCCGCCACCGAGAAAGAAGCGACGCGCATGGCCGTGATGGCCGGCATCGACATGAGCATGGTGCCGCTCGATTACAGTTTCGCCGATCACCTGCTTGCGCTGGTGAAAGAAGGCGCGGTACCGCAGTCGCGAATCGACGAGGCGGTGCGTCGGATTCTGCGTGTTAAGTTTGAACTCGGACTCTTTGAGAAACCCACGTTCGATCCGGCCATGAAAACGAAGTTTGCGACGCCCGAATCGCGACAGGTAAGTCTGGACGCCGCGCGCGAGTCGCTGACACTACTCAAGAATGCCGACAACATTCTGCCGTTGGCGAAGAATGCGAAGGTGCTCGTCACTGGACCAACTGCCGACTCGCTGATCTCGATGAACAACGGTTGGAGCTACGTCTGGCAAGGTTCCGAAGAGTCGCTGTATCCGAAAGACCGGCACACGATCCGGCAAGCAATCGAAGCGAAGATTGGCACGGCCAACGTCACCTACGTTCCCGGCACGAGGATCTTCCGTAAGCCAAATACGACGTCAAACAACAATCCGACTGACCAGGAAGAAGAGGTTGATATTCCCGCCGCCGTTCGTGCAGCGCAGAATGTCGACGTTGTGATTCTGGCGCTGGGCGAAGGTTCTTACTGCGAAACTCCGGGCAACATCACAGACCTGACACTGGGCGCGCCGCAGTTGAAACTCGCGGAAGCGATCCTCGCGACCGGCAAGCCTGTCGTACTGGTGCTCGTCGAAGGGCGTCCGCGCATCATCAATCGCATTGCCGAGGAAGTGAAAGCGGTGCTGATGGCTTATAACCCGAGCAACGAAGGCGGGACAGCAGTCGCGGACGTGCTGTTTGGCGACATCAATCCCAGCGGAAAACTTCCCTACACTTATCCCCGCACGCCAAACGGTCTTATCACCTACGATCACAAATCATTCGAAACCGAGAACACAGCGTTCGGAAACATGGCCTTTAAACCACAGTTCGCCTTCGGCGAGGGACTGAGCTACACGACGTTCGCTTACAGCGATCTGCGAGTCGACAAACAAACGATCAGCGGCAACGAAGAGCTCACGATCAGCGTAACCGTTGCGAATAGCGGTCGTCGCGCCGGTAAGGAAGCGGTGCTGGTTTACGTCAGCGATCTGGTGGCGACGCTTTCACCTCCCAACAAGCGCCTGCGACGTTTCGCGAAAGTAAATCTTGAACCGGGACAGAACCGCACCTTGACGTTCAAACTGCGCCGCGAAGATCTTTCGTTCATTGGCCCAGACAACAAACCAATCGCCGAGCCGGGAGAGTTTACGGTAACGATTGGCGGTTTGACCCAAAGATTCATCCTGAAGTGAGAGACAAATGACGATCAAAAAATCCCTCGTACTGTTAGTTGTGTTGACGTGTGCATCGTTAGCGGGCGCGCAACAACCCGCACCAACAGCGCAGATCAATTTGATGCCGGTGCCGGCGTCGCTGACGTTTCACCCCGGAGATCGGCTCCCGGTTGATAGTTCATTCAAAGTCGCAACCCGCGGTCACTCCGACGATCGGCTCAAAGCAGCGATTGCGCGTTTCATGAAGCGGCTCGAAGGACGCACCGTGCTTACGCTAGCGCCGGGACTTGCGGTTGACGATCAGATGACGCAGTTGATCGTTCACTGCGATGGTCCAGGAAAGACGATCCCCTCAGTCAGCGAAAACGAGAGCTATCGCATCGACATCACGGATCGACAGGCAGTAGTGAAAGCGCCGACTGTCGTTGGCGCAATGCGCGGGCTCGAGACTCTGTTGCAACTCTTGAGCGCAGATCGGAATGGTTACTTCCTTCCCGGCGTGCTGATCCAAGACCAGCCACGTTTCCCGTGGCGCGGTTTGCTGATCGACGTCGCGCGTCACTTCCAAACGATTGAAGTTTTGAAACGCAATCTTGACGCGCTCGCGGCGGTGAAGATGAACGTCTTCCACTGGCACCTCACCGAGGATCAGGGTTTCCGAGTCGAAAGCAGGAAGTATCCGAAGTTGCACCAACTGGGATCGGACGGCAATTACTACACGCAGGAACAGATCAAAGACGTGATCGCCTACGCGCGGGAGCGCGGCATTCGCGTGGTGCCTGAGTTTGATATTCCTGGTCACAGTACGAGTTGGCTGGTTGGTTATCCGGAACTCGGCAGTGCGCCTGGTCCATACACGATCGAACGCCGCCCGGGTATCTTCGAGCCCGCGCTCGATCCCACGCGCGAAGAGGTCTACAAGTTTCTCGAGGGCTTTCTCGGCGAAATGGCCGCGCTTTTTCCCGACGCGTACCTGCACATCGGCGGCGACGAGAATGAAGGCAAACAGTGGGACCGCAATCCCGCGATCCAG
>DATJKO010000011.1:0-1839 GCA_035491355.1 Pyrinomonadaceae bacterium | reverse complement strand
CTCTATCTCCTCCCTGAAACAAATCTCGAAAAAATCTTCCACGAGATCGATCGTTTGAATCCCGGCGCGGTCATTGTCGATTCGATTCAGACTGTTTTCTCGAGTGCGCTCGAAGCAGCGCCCGGATCGATTTCGCAGGTGAGGGAAGTCGCGCACCAGTTTCTGCTGCTCGCCAAAAACCGCGGCGTGCCGGTTTTTCTGATCGGTCACATCAACAAAGAGGGATCGATTGCAGGTCCGAAGGCGCTGGAACACATCGTCGATACGGTGCTGTACTTCGAAGGCGAGCGTCATCACAACCATCGTATCGTGCGCGCCGCGAAGAACCGCTTCGGTGCGGCGAATGAAATCGGCGTGTTTGAGATGACCGGTACGGGTTTAGTGCCGGTGACGAATCCGTCGCAAATGTTTCTGCAGGAGCGTCCACAGAACGCGGCGGGTTCAGTCGTCAGTGCGTGTATGGAAGGTACACGGCCACTGCTGGTGGAGATCCAGGCGCTCGTGTCGGGAACGAAGTACGGCTCGGGACGGCGGATGACGCAGGGGTTGGACCAGAATCGCGTTTCGTTGTTGATCGCGATGCTCGAGAAGCGCGTCGGCATGCAACTCATCGGCGACGACGTTTTCGTAAACATCGCGGGTGGTTTGGAAGTCGATGAACCGGCGGCTGACCTCGGTGTCTTGACGGCCATCGCGTCGAGTTTCAAGAACACTCCGATCGATCCGCACACCGCGGTGTTCGGCGAGGTCGGACTGACGGGCGAAGTGCGTGGCGCGATGCAGGCGGCGGTGCGTGTGAAAGAAGCGCAGGCGCTCGGGTTCAAGAAGATCGTGATGCCTGCGTCGAACGTTGCTGGACTTGAACGACTACTGGGGATTCGAGTTGTTGGCGTGCGCTCAGTCGATGAAGCGCTCGACGAACTGTTCTAACGTCGCTCGTAAAAATTCACGACGAGTCCTTCGTCGAGCGACTGTGAACCCGCGGATTTGAATCCGTCGAGATATCCTTCCGGCATGAACGTGTCGGCGCCGGAGACGGTGAGCGGCACTTCCGTAATGATCCACTTCTCAATGTGCGGCAGGAATGCCGTGTAGATTTGCGCGCCGCCAATCACGAACAGATCCGTCGTGAGCGAGTTGTGGAGTGAGATGACACTGTCGATGTCCGTCAGCACCAGTAGCGATTCTTCGGGCTCGATGTTTGGATCGCGGCTGAGGACGATGTTGAGTCTACTCTTCAGTGGCTTACCGAGCGTGCCCCACGTCTTTCGTCCCATCACGACGGCGTGTCCGATCGTCGTTTCGCGGAAAAACTTCATGTCGGACGAATAATGCCACGGCAGCTTGCCGCCTTTTCCAATTGCACCCTTACGGTCCACTGCTGCGATGCCGATGATCATGAGTTTATTAAACCGCGACCGGCGCGGCGATCTTGCCGTGTGATTTGTAGCCGACCAGCTCCAGGTGTTCGTACTTCATCGCCAACAGACCCTCGATACCGCGGAGCTTGTTGTCTGCATCGTTGATCTTCAACTGCGGCAACGGATACGGTTCGCGCGAAAGTAGTTCCTGCACCTGCTCGCGATGATTGTTGTAGATGTGGTAATCGCCGAGCGTGTAGACGAAGTCGCCGACCTCGAGCTCCGTAACGTGCGCGATCATGTGCAGCAGCAGCGCGTAAGAGCTGATGTTGAAAGGCACGCCGAGAAACGCATCAGCCGAGCGTTGGTAAAGTTGGCAGTGAAGCGTCTTTCCACGCTCGACTTTGAATTGAAACAACGTGTGACATGGCGGGAGATCGACGTTGTCAGCCTGGCGCGGATCCCAACCTGTAACGAT
>DATJKO010000010.1:0-5878 GCA_035491355.1 Pyrinomonadaceae bacterium | reverse complement strand
CAGCACCAGCCCACCCAGCATAAGTCGAAACGAAGCTGACGGAACTACGAGTGCGAGAACGGTGAGGACAACACAGATCGCGATTAGAAGAGTTTGTCGCGTGGGCACTTCAGCGAACACGAATGAACTTCAGATCCCTTCAGTTGGTGCTACTGCCGGCCGCGGCTTCCTGGTGTGCACAACCAACGAAACGATAGCCAACGCCAACCACTGTCTCGATGCAGTCGCCGCACTTGTCGAGCTTCTGACGGAGGCGGCGAATGTGTACATCGAGCGTGCGCGCGTCGCCATAATAACTGTAGCCCCAAACGCTATCCAGCAACTGTTGACGGGTGACCACGCGATCGGCGCTTCTGGCGAGTACGGAGAGCAACGTGAATTCCTTGTTCGTGAGCTTGACCCGCGTGCCGTCGCAAACGACGCGAATGTCGTCGAAGTCGATAGTCAGATGATCGTCTTCGTAGATTTTGCCCATGTTCTCGTCGGCACGACGCATCACGGCGCGAACGCGCGCCAGTAACTCGCGCACTGAAAACGGCTTGGTGATGTAGTCGTCGGCGCCGAGATCGAGTCCCGCCACGCGATCAGATTCCGAGGCTTTTGCCGTCAGCATGATGATCGGCGTGCGTCTCGTTGCCGGTTCGCGTCTCAGGCGACGACAGAGTTCGATCCCGCTCATGCCGGGGAGCATCAAGTCGAGAATTATGAGCCGCGGCGGTTCGCGTTCATTCAACGCGGCCGTCAGCCCGGCTTCTCCTGTGGGCGCAGTAACTGCCGCCAGACCTTCACGTTCAAAGTTGTACTTCAGGCTCTCGGAGATGTCGGCGTCATCCTCGATGATTAGGATTGGGCGAGTCATAACTAAGTTGTGTGCTTGATGAAAGCAGCTTCTGCCATGTAGACCGTTAGTTCACAAATATCGGTGACGTAATCGCCGATGCGTTCGAGATGTTTGGCGACAAACAACAGGCGCGCGTCGCGAGTGGCCGTCGCCGGTTCCGTCACCATCAACTCGATCAGACGATGAAAGGTGTGGTTGTAGAGGTCGTTGATTTCAGTGTCGCTCTTGATGACCTGCCGTGCGGCGATGGCGTCGCTCGAAGTAAACGCGTCCAGCGCGGCGCGCAACATACCCAGGGCATGCTCGGACATCTGGTTCAGATCCATCGCTGACTTCAGTTCCGGCTCGTTATTCAGATCGAGGGCGGCGCGCGCAATGTTGCAAGCGTGATCGGCGATGCGTTCGAGAACCGGGGCCATCTTGGCCACCGATATCACGAACCGTAGATCGCGAGCGGCCGGCTGGCGCAGGGCGATGATGTCGATGCACTGGCGATCGATCTCCACTTCGAGTTGATCGACCTGGTCGTCGTGATCGAGCACCTGGCGCGCGACATCGCTGTCGCGCTCGCTCAGCGCGTACATGGCGCGGTCCAGCGCCTGCTCCGCTTCGCCGCCAAGCAGCAGCACCCGATCGCGTAGTGAACTCAGTTCGTCGTCAAGATGACGGTGCAAATCCATAGCTTAAGTCCGTGTGTTACCCAAATCTCCCGGTGATGTAGTCTTCCGTTAACTTTTCATTGGGGGCGGTGAACATCTTCTCAGTCGTATTCACTTCGATCAACTTACCCAGCAGGAAAAACGCGGTGGTATCGGAAACGCGCGCCGCCTGTTGCATGTTGTGCGTCACGATCACGATCGTGTACTGCTTCTTCAGATCGAAAATCAGTTCTTCAATCTTGGAGGTCGCGATTGGATCGAGCGCCGAAGCAGGTTCGTCCATTAATAGTACCTCAGGACGAATCGCCAGTGCTCGCGCTATACAAAGTCGCTGCTGTTGTCCGCCGGAGAGGCTCAGCGCCGAACTCTTCAACCGATCCTTCACTTCGCTCCACAGTGCCGCATCCTTCAGTGCCTGCTCGACTCGACCTGCCAGTTCGGAACTGCTGTTCGTGATGCGATTGATTCGTAATCCATACGCAACGTTGTCGAAAATCGACTTCGGAAATGGATTCGACTTCTGAAACACCATTCCCACTTTGCGTCGCAACTCGACAACGTCTGTTCCCGGTGCATAGATGTCGTGGTCGTCGATCAGCACCTTGCCGTCGACACGCGTCGCGGGAATAACGTCGTTCATACGATTGAGCGTGCGTAGGAACGTCGACTTACCGCAGCCCGATGGTCCGATGAACGCCATGACGATGCGTTCCGGAATTTCCAGCGAGATGTTGTGAAGGGCCTGCGCGCGACCATAAAAGAAGTTCAGGTCGTGCACCGAGACCTTCACTGTGCTGGATTTCTGCACGAGAACCGAATCGTCACGTTTCTTGGGCAGTTCAATCTTTGGTGCTACGGTTTCGACAGGCATACTCGAAATTCACTGTTCTCAGAATCGCTTGCGAGTTACGAACCTCACGCTGATGTTAATTCCCAACACCAGGACCATCAGGACCAGCGTTGCGGCCCAGGCTTGCGCGTGCCACTCGTCGTACGGCGAGATCGCGTAGTTATAAATCTGCACGGTTAACGACGCGATCGGTTCGTTCAGCGACGACGGAAAGAAGCGACTGCCGAACGCCGTGAACAATAGCGGCGCCGTTTCACCCGAGATACGCGCGATCGCGAGCATCGCTCCAGTAGCGATACCAGGAGCGGCGGCGGGAATGATCACACCCAGCGTCACACGCCACTGCGGCGCTCCGAGTGCCAGCGCCCCTTCTCGCAAACTGTGCGGCACCAGCTTCAACATCTCTTCTGTGGTGCGCGCCACGATCGGGATCATGATCAGCGCCAACGCAACGCCGCCGGCAAACGCTGAGAAATGCTTCATCGGCAACACGAGTACGGCGTAAACAAAAACGCCGGTAACGATCGACGGGATACCCGTCAGCGTGTCGACCATGAAACGAACCGCACCTGCGAATCGCCCGGTGCCAACCTCGGAAAGATAAACACCGACGCTGATGCCGAGTGGCAGACCGATTACCGACGAGATCGCCAGCAGGACCAGTGAACCCAAAATCGCGTTACCAATGCCGCCGCCTTCGCCCACCGGCCGCGGCCGATCGATCAGAAACTGAAGATTCAGCGACCCGATTCCCTGCCAGGCGATGTACGAAAGGATGATCAGCAGAGCGCCAACCGCGAGCAACGTACACAGCGCGGTCAACGCAGTCATCACCGCACTGGTCGAACGTCGCAATCGATCGGTGTTCGTCATTTACGCCGCCCTGCCCACCCCGCCGGTTTTTCTCGTCACGTTCCAGACGAGCAGTCTGGCAATGCCGTTGACAATGAAAGTGACCAGGAAAAGAATCAGTCCCAACTCGACGAGAGCGCTGACGTAAAGATCGCCCGTTGCTTCCGTGAACTCGTTCGCAATCGCCGAGGCGATCGTGTACGCCGGATCGAAAAGCGAAGGACTGATCTGCGCGCGATTGCCGATGACCATCGTGACTGCCATCGTCTCACCGAGCGCGCGGCCCAGCCCGAGAATGATCGCGCCCGCGATTCCCGGTGCGCCGTTGACGAGCACGACGCGAATCATTTCCCACTTCGTCGCGCCCAACGCCAACGCCGCTTCAC
This sequence comes from Pyrinomonadaceae bacterium, assembly GCA_035491355.1. GTDB lineage: Bacteria > Acidobacteriota > Blastocatellia > Pyrinomonadales > Pyrinomonadaceae > PSRF01. The sequence continues at coordinate 2,290 of DATJKO010000010.1, read as the reverse complement.
GTTGCGACCCGGGCACTGCGGCGAGTACGTCACGGACGACCGCCGAGATGATCGGCGTCACCATGATCGCGAGAATGATTCCGCCGGTTAGTAACCCAATGCCTGTCATCGAGCCCTGGAACAACGGCAACCAACCGAATGCGGTCTGCAAAATCGGTTGGACGTGCTCGCGCAGGACCGGCGCCAGCACGAAGATTCCCCACAAGCCATAGACCACCGATGGAATCGCCGCCAGCAGTTCAACCAGAAAACCAACCGGGCGTGCGATGTATGGCGGTGCCTGTTCGACGAGAAAGATCGCAATTCCCAACGAGAACGGAATGCTGATCGCCAGGGCGATTACGGACGACATCACCGTGCCGTAAACAAAGGGCAGCGCGCCGAAGTCGCCCTTGATCGGGTCCCATTTCCTTGCGATCAGAAAGCCAAAACCAAACTGGCGAATCGACATCAGCGCGTCGGTTGCGAGTGCCCAAACCATCGCCACGACGATCGCTACCATCAGCAGCGCAACGAGCAACATGGCGATGCGAAAGATCGCATCGCCAGTGTTTCCGGTCGGTGAAAGCACACGACGCCAGTTCGAGAAGCCAAACCTCAGTCCGTTGTGTTCGACGGCACTCATTCAGCTTCTTAACGCGGTGCCTCCATGAGTGACTGATTTGATTTTTACCTCGGCCTTCTGAACGATCTCCGCCGGCAACGGCGCGTATTGCAATTCCTTCGCGAACTTCTCGCCGTCGTGAATGCCCCACCAGAGGAAATCGACGAGAGCTTTTCCTTTCGCCGCGTCCTTCTGATCCTTGTAGACCAGGATGTAGGTGTAGCTGGAAATAGGATACGACTGCACGCCGGGAGCGTTGGTGATCGAGACGCGCAAGTCGTCAGGCGTGCTCGCGACGAATGCCGCTGCCGCTGCTGTTACGGCGTCAATCGACGGCTGAACGTAACTGCCGGTCTGGTTCTTGACCTGGGCTACCGGCAACTTGTTCTGCACCGCGTAGACCAACTCAACATAACCAATTGTGTTGGGAGTGTTCTTCACCTGCCCGGTGACCCCTTCGTTACCCTTTCCTCCGATACCGACGGGCCAACTCGGCGACACGCCCACGCCAACTTTCTCTTTCCACTCGCCACTGATCTTCGCGAGAAAGTCAGTAAACACAGCCGACGTACCACTGCTGTCCGAACGATGGACCACGACGATGTCGTTCGCCGGCAGCGTTACCCCCGGATTGTCGGCGGCGATTCGCGCATCGTTCCATTTCTTGATCTTTCCGAGATAAACGTCGGCAATGACGTCAGGAGAAAATCGCAGCGCGTTGTTGAGGCCGGCGAGATTGTAGGTCATGACGACCGCACCCAACACAGTCGGAATGTGGACCACCTCACCGGAGAACGATTTCATGTCTTCGTCCTTCAACGGCGCATCCGAGGCGCCAAAATCAACTGTCTGCTCTTTGAGTTGTTTGATACCGCCGCCCGATCCAACCGACTGGTAATCGATGCTGATGTTGGGGTGGATATTGCCGTACTCACTTAACCATTTTTGATACACGGGATTTGGGAATGAGGCGCCCGCGCCCTGCAACTTGGTAGATCCGTTCGGACCGGTCCCACCACCGTTACAAGCAAGCGAACCTACCAGCATCACCAACGCTGTAAACCACGCAACCACTCGAACACTTCTCGGCAAGGCACACATTCAGCTATCTCCTGTTGTCGGATAGATTTTCTCGGAGCGTATTAACGGTCTAATCTAGAGAGCGGGTGTTACATCTAACTGAACTGTGTCTGAATTCTGAGTTAACACCAGGGGCGCGACGTTTTCACTGCGTTTTAGTGGTGATCAGCCGGTAGCCAACGTTCACCATCGTCTCGATTTGCAGGCCAAACTCCGAGAGCTTCGCGCGCAAACGGTATATGTAAACGTGCAGGCTTTCGGAATTCAGCGGCTTGCCGCCTCCCCAGACTGAACTCCAGAGGTCCTCTGCCGTCACGATGCGATTTGGAGTCCTTGCCAGCCGCGAAAAGATCAGGAATTCAGTACGAGGAAGTTTCATCGGCGTGCCGCCACACGCAACGTAGTAGTTCCGGTGCTCAACCCGGAGAAAACCATCATCGAAGACGTCCTCGTTTTCCATAACTATCGTGGCCTGCGAAGCACCTGGTGGTTTGGTTATTACTTCCATAAAGACTCCAAATTGACTTATCTCCCAACAAGTTTATGGTCGTTGCAAAGAATGGATGGACACGCTACTGCTCGAAAGTTAAAGAGCAGTGAATATCG
>DATJKO010000009.1:0-4359 GCA_035491355.1 Pyrinomonadaceae bacterium | reverse complement strand
CACAAACACTCAAATCGACGGCGTCGGCCATCCACCAGGCATTGTCGGCAAACGACGACGACAGCTCCGACTTCAGCGCCTTGATCGCTTCAAGCCGCGCCGGGAGTTTCAGAATCTTTTCGTCCCAGTCGTTTGCCTGCTCGCCACACTCGTAGCTGAGTTCCGGCATCGGCTTCACCGCCGCGAGCACCGGTTGTTTGCAAACAAGCGTCTGATTGCGTTGCTGCGCAACAGACCTGTCAGGAATGAAGAGACTGCCGCTGACGATTAAGAAAAGTGCGCAACCAACGGCGACGCGCATTAGGGGACGACGCATGAACGCATTCTAATCGCGTCGTGGCTGGCTGTCATGGAAGATCCGCGTGAGGTCACTTAGCGCGACGGACAGCAGCGTAGAGTGCAAGCGCGGAGCCGCCGACGAATAACAACGCACCGCTGATCACACGAGTGTAGTTTGGAAGTTCACGCACTTCGGATTCGGTAATGACTACGGCCGATTTCGGCTCGACGTACAGTGCGCGGTACGTAATCACGCCACCGGCCGTGGCGATAAGGATGCCGACGATTAACAGCAACGCTTTCATTTCATGAACACGAATTATCGACCCTTGAATGCAGCTTTGCGCTTCTCGAGGAACGCAGTCACACCTTCATCCTTGTCTTCGGTCGAAAAACACAGCGCGAACAGATCAATTTCACGTCGCAAACCTTCGTCGAGATTCGAACGCGACGCCAGCTTCACTGCTTCCTTCGCAAGTTGCAAAGCGATTGGACTCTTCTCCGCGATGCGCTGGGCAATCTCCATCGTCTTCGTTTGCAGTTGATCGGCGGGCACGACGTGATTCACCAGGCCGATTGCGTGCGCTGTCTTGGCGTCGATGATCTCGCCGCCAAGGATCATCTCCATCGCTTTTCCTTCACCAACCAGACGCGTCAGACGTTGCGTGCCGCCACCGCCGGGAATGATCCCGAGGTTGATCTCCGGTTGACCAAATGACGCTGTTTCGCTCGCGATGCGAATGTCGCACGCCAGCGCCAACTCGCAACCACCACCGAGACAGTAGCCATTGATCATCGCGATCACCGGCTTCGGAAACGTATCGATCGCGGTGAACAACGACCGGCTCATCATCACATCGCGCTGTGTGATCGACGTCCGTCCGGCAAACTCGGCAATGTCCGCGCCGGCGATAAAAGCCTTGTCTCCTGCGCCGGTAAACACAACGACGCCGACGGAATTATCGTTGCGAAGTTCCTCGAGCAGGGTCGCGCCTTCTTCGCGCGTTTTGATATTTAGTGCGTTTCTCTTTTCGGGACGATTGATCGTAATGATAGCGACGCGCTCACGTTTTTCGAGCACGAGCGTCTCATATGCTTGCGACATGGAAAGCTCCTGGTGATTAAGTGTTAGATCCGTGTTTTAGAACACGGATTCTATCACCTACCGGGGTCGTCGGCGCGATTCTTGACGTAGACGTCGCCGCGCTGGGTCATGTTGGCTTTGTGCGCGAGCGCCGCAAGTACGGAGGCGAGGATATCCTTGTTCTCGAGTTTGAAACTGGTGATGCCCTGCACGTTCGAATCGGGATCGTTGTATTGCAGCGTCAGATAGCGGACCTTGGTCTTAATGAACTTTGCAGGCAGGGTGAAGATTGTCGGCACCGAGCTAGCGACCGTCGCCGCCGCTGGTTGACGTTTTTGCGTGTCGGCGAATGCCTTGGTGATCGAGTCGTACGGAAGGTGAATCTCTTTCGGCAACTTCTTGTCTCTGAAGACGAGTCGCTCGTTCTCGTCGTCAAACGTCAACGTGCCTTCCATCGTCTTGGTGTAGCCGAAGATGCCACCTTCATACTTTGCTTTCACGCTTTTCGGCGCGGCTGGCGGGGCGGGAGCTTTGGTTGGCTGGTCCGGTTCCATCGTGCGCGGCCGCTGCGCAACGGCGCCGGTGAGCATTAGGACCGACAGCAACAGAGTCAAAACAGTTCGCATTGAAATTCTCCTTCTACATTCCCGCTGCCCAAGCCGGCACGCGATACAAAATCCACCAGAGTAAGAGTTGAACGACGAGCACGACGGCGCCGATGGCGGTGCTTGCGTAACAAGCGACACGGCCTTCGCTCGTTTGCGCTGAACGATACGACCTAACAACGCCCACTGTGCCGACGACGACCGCTCCCGGACAAAACAGTATGCCGAGATACGGAACCAACGAATAAATTGCGAATGCCCGAGCAGTGGCGGTCAGATTATTCATCGCGTTAGTGCTTTGTGTTTTGTTCTTGGTACTTGGTACTTGGTACTTGGTACTTGGTTAACAAAGTACTAATCACAAAGCACTAAGCTCGCGGTTCACTTCGCAAATGGTTTGACGCGCTCGATCGCTTCTTTCAAATCCGGATCTTCCGGTGCGAGCGCCAGACCACGCTGATACGCACCGAGCGCTTTCCCATACTGCTTCGTTACTTCGTACGCGTAACCGAGCTCACGATAGACGTTCACATCGTCAGGTGACTTCTTCGCAGCAGTCTCCAGCGCTGCGATCGCTTTCGGGAAAGCACTCGCGCGCGAATGTGCTACGCCGAGAAGATAGAACGTTACGCCGGTTGCATCCTGCGCCGTAGTTGCACGTTCGAGTGCGGACGCCGCGCGTGCATACTGCTTCGCTCCGATGAGCGCTTGGCCAAACAGCGTGACCGCTTCAGCGTCGGTCCGGAGTTTGATTAATCCCTCGCCGGCACGGACCGCGTTCAGATAATCCGCTTCAGCTTTCGCGGGCTCCTCTGTCATAGCAGCGCGGCGTAGATAAGCGGACGTCAACAAGGTCCACGCACCAGTCATTCGCGCATCGTTTACGGTGGCGCGATTCAACGTCGCGATTGCGCCGTCGAGATCGTTTTTACCGAGCGCGATCTGGGCCAGATAAAAGAGCGCCAGTGAATCCTTCGGATTCAACTTCACGACGGCGTTGAAACTCTTTTCAGCGTCAAGCGGCTTTCCCGTCTTGTACTCCGCGATGCCGCGGTAATAGAGCATCATCGCGTCAGGCTTGTCCGTCTTGCGGTTGGTTGCTTCAACAAGAAACGGCAACGCCTGCTGGTATTTCTCTCCGAGCACGTACGCCTGTCCGAGCGCACTCTCGGTGTTCGGGTCTTCTTGTTTCGAACGGCGCTGCAAATCAACGGCCTTTTCGAGATCTGTCGCGGCCTCCGCATACTGCTTCAGATTCAACTCAGCGAACCCGGCAATCTTCCACGCCTCGGGATCGTTCGGATGCGAGACCGTCAGTTCCTTCGCTTCCTTCACCGCGGCTGCAAACTGTTTCTGTTCGAGCAGCAGATACGCGTGCTTCGTGTCAGCCGTCCCGACCGTGTTCACGACCGGCTTCACGGGCTGCACGTCCAGCAACGAATCGTTCGAGCTAGTGCGACGGGATGACGGGGTCGGCTGCGGTTCGGGCCTCAGCAAAGGATCGGACGCGGGCTTCTCGGCGCTGGCCGTAGTTTTCGTCGACTTCGTGGCGCGCCTCGGTCGCGTTGTCTGGGCCTGAATGACTGACGCGGCAAGCAAAAACGCCGCTCCAACGGTGAAAAATCGTTGAATAAGAGTAGATCTCGTCATAGTGGATCAGATTGTATTCGGGAGAGGATAGGTTTGAAAGCTCAGACCGTTTCCGTGAACCTCGGATGCGGTCGGAGCTTGCGGAGTTTGCCTGGGAAGGTCAACTTAGAACGTCCCGGCGGGAGAATTCAAAACAGCCGATTAGGGCCGCAATTATCCCGCCGGTCACGCCTAACACGATCGCCGACGTCGCCCTGCCGGGGAGGAAGAGGTTCAGCGGCAACAGCCACGGATAGTACTTGCCCACCGACGCGCTCGCTGCAAACAACGCAAAGAACGTCCCGGCGATGCCTGTGCCCAGCGCGATCGGAAATCCTGACCAGCGCATGCTGACCCAGGTGTGAATGGAAATGATCAGCCAGGATGCGAGCCACACCAGCGCCGCATTTTTCGCGATCCAGCCGTACGGCGGCGATCCGGAGTTTGCCAACTCCGATCGCAAATACATTGCGGCAACGCCAACGACGACGATCAAGGCCGCGAGTATGAAAGTGCTAATGAGGATCAGCCCCTGGGCCACGATCACCTTCGCGAAGTAAACGGAAGAACGCGGTACTGGCAGCGCGAAGATGTGTTTCCACTGCCGGTCGCTATGTTCGATGCCGTTGAGCAGTGCCGTTTCCAATGTGATCAGCAGCGGCAGCATGAACACCGCCCAGATCTGTAGCGAGCTCGAAGGCGCCTGCTCCCACAGTTTGAACCCGGGAGCGAATTTCGGCGTGCGCCAGGCGATGAAGAATT
>DATJKO010000008.1:0-7643 GCA_035491355.1 Pyrinomonadaceae bacterium | reverse complement strand
TTTTGAGATCTCAGAACTCAGCTCTGAGATCTAACTTTTTTGAGATCTCAGAACTCAGCTCTGAGATCTAACTTTTTTGAGATCTCAGATCTCAGCTCTGAGATCTAAGATTTACCATTAACCGCCTGGCTCAACAACTCGACCAACTCCTCGCGCGTGAGCGAAATCTTTCCCGACCCGTTTTCCATGATTGGTTCCTGTAGATAACCGCATGCCTGACCGCGCGCCGACTCATCCAGATAACCCGCCTTTTCACGGACGTTGATCAACTTCTCGATCGCGTCCGGCGAGAGATTACGCGAACCGCCGAGAACGCGCGACAGGATCGCTATCTTCGCCGTGTGTTCGAGGGTTTCCAAACGATCCCAGGCCTGCCAAAGGTCCGCGCCGTAAGCGACGGCGCCATGATTCGCCATCAACAACGCGTTGTGATGTTTCACCAGCGGCTGCATCTGCTCCGTCAGTTCATCGGTCGACGGTGTTCCGTACGAAGCGAGCGGCACACAACCAAGCGTCAGGATCACTTCCGACAGGATTGGTTGATCGATCGGCAGTCCGGCAACGGCGAATGCCGTCCCGTGCGGCGGATGCGCATGGCAAACTGCTTTGACATCCGGGCGCTCGCGATAAATTAAGAGATGCATCGCGAGTTCGCTCGAAGCACGTTTGTCGTTCAGTGCGCGACCGTCGATATCCGTGATCGCGATGAGATCCTCGGTCATGCGTCCTTTGCAGGTCATCGTCGGCGTCGCGATGATCCGGCCGTCGTCGAGACGCACACTCACGTTGCCGTCGGACGAGACAACGTAGCTTCGTTCGTACATCAAGTGGCAAACGCGAATCAGATCCCGTTTGGTTGTTTGCTCATCCATCAGTGTCGTGGACATTTCCCGCAAAGGCGCCAAGGCGCAAAGTTTTTTCAAACGGCTTCTTTGCGTCTTTGCGTCTTTGCGGGAAACCTTTTGATCCCGCGTTCGAAGGTTGAGAAAGAAAGTACGACAACGATTCCAACGAAGTCGTCAGGTCGACAGTCTTGACCTTTACGCCGCGCCGAGCAGTTAACGAAACGGGCGCGAAGTTTAGCACCGCTTTGATACCAACGGAGGTAATCTGATTGAGCGCTCGCTGCGCCGCCTTTGCGGGCACGGCTATTACCATCACGTCGATCGACTTCTCGCGTATCACCTTCGCCAGTTCTTCCACATCGTAAACGGTAATCTTCTCGTCGCCGATACGACGTCCGATCTTCTGTCGATCGTTATCAAACAGCGCCGCGACCGTGAAGTTCGATCTGCCAAACCCGTTATAGTTTGCGAGTGCGGTTCCGAGTCTGCCCGCGCCGATTATGCCGACGTGGTGCGGGCTGTCGAGACCAAGAATCTTCGTGATGTGATCGCGCAGGTCTTCGACGTAATAGCCGACACCACGCACGCCAAACTCGCCGAAGTAACCAAGATCTTTCCGAATCTGAGCGGAGTTGAGATTAAACTGGGCCGCCAGCGCCTGCGACGAAATGGATTTGATCCCTGCTTCCTGGAGTGTGTTCAGGCAGCGCAAATAAACACTCAAGCGGCTGGTTGTTAGTTCTGATATTTTCTCAGACTTCATTCGCGGGAACCTGTTGCGGTCAGTATAATACTCCCGGCGCAAATGATTGCACACCTGAGCGGCACACTGCTTTCCAAACAAGCGACTTCTGTGATTGTTGACGTGTCGGGTGTCGGCTATGAAGTCAGCATTCCGCTGTCAACCTTTTACGACCTTGAAGACCCAGGTTCGAAAGTCCAACTTCGAATCTACACGCACGTAAAAGAAGATGCGCTGCAACTCTACGGGTTCAAGACCGCACGCGAACGCGAGCTGTTCATCAACTTCATCTCGGTCAGTGGCATCGGTCCAAAACTCGGCATTGCGCTGTTGTCAGGCATGAGCGCGGATGAACTCATCGCCTGCATCAAAACCAATAACCTGGCGCGGCTCACGTTGATACCCGGCGTCGGCAAGAAGACGGCAGAACGTTTGATCGTCGATCTGCGAGAAAAGATGGCAGCGTTGTCGACAGCCGAACTCGACGAACAACCAGGCGCGGCGCAGCAAGCAGCCGAGTTCTCATCCCCCGACAACGTGCGATCCGAAGCGCTTTCGGGTTTGATGAACCTTGGTTATCAACGATCGGCCGCCGAAAAGGCCATCGATTCCGCCCTCAGCGAAGGCGGCGACATCTCCGTCGAATCAGTTTTGAAGCGGAGCCTCCGAAAGCTGGGCTCTCGCCTAATTGGGTAATTCAGAAATGGTGACTGTTAAAGACGGTTCCCCCACAGATGAGGATCGGCAGTTAGATCTAACGCTGCGGCCGACGCGTATCGAAGAATATGTCGGGCAGCGGCAGATCAAGGAGAACCTGCGCGTCTACATGACAGCCGCGCGGCACCGTCGCGAAGCACTCGATCACGTCCTATTGACTGGCCCGCCCGGACTCGGCAAAACGACCCTCGCCAACATCATCGCCAACGAGATGGGCGCGGAACTGAAGTCGACGGCCGGTCCAGCAATCGAGAAAGCGGGCGACATCGCCGCCCTGCTGACGAACCTTCAGGAAGGCGACGTACTTTTCATCGACGAGATTCATCGTCTGCTGCCGGCACTCGAAGAGAAGCTTTACCCAGCGATGGAAGACTATCAACTCGATCTCCTGATCGGTCAGGGCGCCGGCGCACGTTCGATCAAACTCGAGATACCGAAGTTCACACTGATCGGCGCCACCACGCGCGCCGGTCTCATCACCGCCCCCCTCCGCGGCCGGTTTGGCATCGTCTTCCATCTCGACTTCTACCCGCACGAAGATCTCGAAATCATCTGCAGGCGGTCCGCCGAAATTCTGAGCGTGGAGATCGACGACGAAGGAGCACGCGAGATTGCCCGTCGCGCACGCGGCACGCCGCGTATCGTCAACCGGTTGCTGCGGCGCGTGCGAGATTACGCCCAAGTTGATTATGACGGCCGGATCAATCGAGAGGTCGCGAACCATGCGTTGAATCGTATGGAAGTCGATACGTATGGTCTCGACGAAATGGACCGCAAGCTGTTGCTGACGATCATCGAGAAATTCGGCGGTGGGCCGGTCGGACTCGGCACGATTTCGGCTTCCATTCACGAAGAGAAAGACTCGATTGAAGAGATTATCGAGCCATACCTGATCCAGATCGGATTTCTGGACCGCACGCCGCGCGGGCGCCTCGCGACGCCGCTCGCTTACGAACACTTCGGCGTCAACGTACCCGGATCACATCGACCCACCTTGTTTGACCCCCGCTAACCGCACCCGGACAATAGACCTCCGATGAAGAGCTTCAATTTCTTTTCGCGGCATTCATTCGGCGTTCGAAATCGTTCGCCGTGGCGGTCGATGATCGGACACGCGCTACACCAGTTTCACGAAAACGACCTTTTCACGTCGGCAGCGGCGATGAGTTATTTCGGGTTGATGGCTTTGTTCCCGGCGTTGTTGTTGTTGCTCGCGATCAGTAACAAGCTGGCCGCGGGCAGTGAGATGCTGTCGCACGCCGTCGATGTTTATCCCGGATCTTCGAAATTCCTGCGCGACACGATCGGGGGGTTTTCGGAGATAGGCGTCGGCGCGGTCGCGACGTGTGTGGTGCTGGTCCTGTGGGCGGGATCGTGGGTGTTCGCCGTAGTCGAGCGCGCGTTGAATCGAATCTGGAAAGCGACGTCGCGAACGTTTTTGCATGGACGCGCGCTGACCGTCGGAATGGTTGGCGCGGTTGGCTTGTTGTTGTCGGCGTCGGTAGTGGTGACTTCAGCGCTGATCGCGTTGCGTGGACTGGCGAACCGGTTTTCACCGCGGCAGATCGAGCGATACACGTTGCTCACTTCTGTCGGCAGTGCGTTCTGGCAGATTGTTTTTTTCGCCGCGAGTTACGTGGTGACAGTGGCGCTGTTCGTGCTGGTCTATCGTTTCATGCCGCGCGTGGAAGTGAAGTTGAGAGACACGTTGCCCGGTGCGTTTCTCGCCGGGCTGTTGTGGGAATTGTCGAAGTACATCTTCGCCTGGAGTCTCGGTTACTTTCACTACGATCAGATCTATGGATCGGTCGGCGCGGTGGTTGCTGTGCTGACGTGGAGTTACGTTTCGAGTTTGATACTGCTGTTCGGGGCGCAGATGACGGCCGTATTTCATTACGAGCATCCTGCATAAATGCACATCTCTGAATTCGACTATGAACTTCCCGAGGACCTCATTGCTCAGCAACCTTTGGAGAAGCGCGATTCGTCGCGCATGCTCGTGCTCGATCGCGCGAATCAAACATGGTCCGATTCCCTTTTCAATCGCTTTCCCGAGCATCTGCGTCAGACCGACGTCGTCGTCGTAAATAATTCGCGTGTTATTCCGGCGAGACTCAGTGGACGTCGCGCGGAGACGGGCGGCGCAGTTGAAGTTTTTCTCGTTCGCGAGCTGGAGTCACAGGTTTGGGAGGCGCTGGTCCGCCCGGGCGGAAGGCTGAAACAAGGCGCTCGGGTCGTGTTTGGAAATGAAGAAATGATCGGAGAATTGCTGGACGAACCCGGTCACGAGCTGCGCCAGGTGAGGTTCGAGTGCGAGGGCCGTTTTGAAGATGCATTAGCTGAGCTCGGGTCGACACCGTTGCCGCCATACATCAAACGGCCGGGCGGAAACGTGCCTGCCGATCGCGAACGCTATCAAACGATCTACTCAAAATCTCCCGGCGCAATCGCCGCACCGACTGCTGGTTTGCACTTCACTGACGACGTCCTGGCCGAGGTGCGTTCGCGGGCGTCGGTGGCGGAAGTCACGCTCCACGTCGGCTACGGCACGTTTGAACCGGTGCGCGTTGAAGACGTGGACCAACATTCAGTCAGTAGTGAACGGTTCACGATCTCGGATGAAACTGCGAAGACGATTAACGGAGCGCGAACGAACGGCGGGCGAGTGATTGTCGTCGGCACCACCACCATGCGCGCGCTTGAATCTTCCGCGACCGGAGAAGAGGGACTGCTACAAGCAACGAGCGGCGATGCGAGTCTCACGATCAAACCCGGTTACCGTTTCCGCGTCGCCGACGCGCTGCTCACCAACTTCCATCTGCCACGCTCTTCCCTGCTCGTCCTCGTCAGCGCCTTTGCCGGACGCGAACTCGTCCTGCGCGCCTACCGTCACGCCGTCCAACAGCGTTATCGTTTCTACAGTTACGGCGATTGCATGTTAATTCTATAGGCAGTATAAAAAACCCGATGGTAAACTAGCGCGTGAGTTTTCTCTTCTTACCGTGCAAAGGTTATGGCAGTACTAAAGAAATTCCGATCCCGCTGGTTGTCACAATCCGAAGCGCCCCTCGAGCCTGAAAAGAAAGAAAAAACGGCCACGCCTTCGTGGGGCATGAGTTATGACATCCGGCCGCTCACTATCTCGCAGATCGAGGAGTGCTGGCGACTCGACCAGCGCTGCTTCATCGACGGCGAAGCCTACAGTAAGGAGACGTTCGACTATCTGCTGACCGCTCCCGAGTCGGTATCGTTCCGCGCAGTGACTTCCGGCGGTGTGATGGCTGGGTTCGTCATCGGACTCGTCGAACCCGATCGCACCGGACACGTCACGACCGTCGGCGTCGCGCCCGAACACCGGCGACGCAACCTCGCCAAACGGCTGATGTATGAAGTTGAAGAAGGTTTTCGTAAGCGAAATGTGAGGCTTGTGCGGCTGGAAGTCCGGACACTAAACACCCCGGCACAAAAACTCTACGAGAGTCTCGGCTACACCATCTCCCAAACACTTCCTAAGTACTATTCAAATGGCGGCGACGGCTTGTTGATGCTTAAGTCGCTGGACTAAAAGTCTGCGCCACAAAGAGGCACAAAAGACACAAAGACAAAGAACAAAGAACTAAGTACAAAGTTCAAAGATCTTAGTTCTTTGTACTTTGTACTTAGTCCTTTGTGTCTTTTGTGCCTTTTTGTGGCTGTGGCTACCCTCTCCGCAATTCAGTCAAAACCTGCTTCGCAACGGCCTTCAACGTGTCGAACACCCCGGCGCCTGTCGCGGCGACTGCTTCAACCACTGGCTCGCCTTTTCTCTGCAACTCCGCCGCCAGGTCCTCTACCGCCACAATATTGCCGAGGTCGCGCTTATTGAGCTGAAGCACGTACGGAATCTTCATCAGGTCATAACCCTGCGATTGCAGGTTTTCTTCGAGGTTGTACAACGACTCGATGTTCGCGTCCATGCGCTCTTCCTGCGAGTCAGCCACAAACACGACGCCATCGACGCCTTTCAAAATCAGTTTGCGCGACGCGTCATAAAAAACCTGACCCGGCACGGTGTACAGGTGAAACCGCGTCTTGAACCCACGCACAGTGCCCAACTCGAGGGGCATGAAGTCGAAAAATAACGTGCGGTCGGTTTCAGTCGCCAAACTGATCAACTTGCCGCGTGCCTGGGGAGCGGTCGAATCGAAGATGTACTGCAGATTGGTCGTCTTACCACACAAACCTGGGCCGTAGTAGACGATCTTGCAGTTGATTTCTCGGGAAGCGTAGTTAATAAAGGTCATAGCGCATGCCGTTAGCTAAAGAGACTATCGATATCTTCGTCGGTGATGCCGGCGAAGGGCGAATCGTCATCGAAATCTCCAGCAGCGATCTCGTCGAACATCGTCGCTAACTGGTGGGAGACTTGCTTACTCCGCAGTTTGACCAGGCCGAGGCTGGAACGCTCGTCGAACACGATTACCAGCAGGAGCCTGCCAATCACGGAGATGTGAATGCTCTCTTTCTCCCCCTCATGGGAGAGCGTCGGGAATTCCTTCTCGCCGATGAGCTGCGCCATCCCTCCCGTAGCGGCAACGTTGCCGGCTGCGAGAGACGCCAGACTGGTTGTGTCAAGATTTCCCACTTCGCCCTGGGAAGCGATCTCCTGACCATCTTTGTCCACCAGGAAAACCACCTTCGCCGACGAATCCATTCGCAACCGGGCCAGGACGGCTTTTATTTGGTGGTATTGCTGCTCGCGCAACAGGATTGCTTTATCTGCCATTATGCGACTCTTTGTTGAAGACCGGGCGGGAATGTCTACCTGGAGAGTGAACCTGAAGCGCCTGCTTCGTTATCGCAAATTTAGGAACTAAAGAGGTTGCTTATTCGGTTGGGGCTAAGTGCCGAGGTGCTTTCGACCTCCATAAGCCAAACGCACTTTAACATAGCCAACAATGTGCATCAAGTGTTTTTCTTTGTTGGCACGTTTGTCGAAATGGACCCTACCAAAGGAGCTTAAAGCACCCGCAAATACTTGTGTTCGTTGATTTAGGGGCAAACCTATGGTAAGCTGCGCGCGACTCCGGCGGCTGCTTGCGATTCGTGAGCAGCCTTTTGAGATTCCACCCATGAGTAGCAGTCTCACAAAAGGCTTGCGACGGTCCCCTACACGTTCAAAGGCAAAAAAAGCTCCGGCAAAAACCGCGAAGCGCGCTGTTAAAGCGAAGGCTTCGGCGGTTAAAGCGAAGGCTAGACGTGCTGCGGCCGCTAAACCCGTCGCCGCCAGGGCCGCCCGCAAAGCAGTTGCACGTAAGCCTGCGGCCAAGCCGAAGGTAAACACCAGGACCCGCCGACCG
>DATJKO010000007.1:0-1806 GCA_035491355.1 Pyrinomonadaceae bacterium | reverse complement strand
GACCGGTACCGACGAACACGGCATCAACATCGAGCGATCAGCGGAGAAGGCGGGTCGCACGCCACAGCAGCAGGCGGATTACGTGGTCGATTACTTCAAGAAGATGACGAGCGAGTTTGGTCTCGACACTGCACACGGCGGTTACGACGTCTTCATGCGCACCACCGCGCCCTTTCACTACCAGGGCGTGAGTGAGATGTGGCGCCGGGTGGCAAGTGCAAAGACGCCGAAAGGTAACACGGCGATTTATAAGGGCCACTACGAAGGATGGTTTTGCGCCCCGTGCGCTGCGTACAAGACCGAAGACGAATACAAAAAGCCGGCGCAGCCGGACGGCGTGCCGACATGTTTGATTCACGACACGCCTCTCGATCGCGTTTCCGAAGAGAGTTACTTCTTCCGCCTCTCCGAGTATGCAGACGCACTGCTCGACATTTATGAAACGCAGCCGGATTTCGTCCGACCGGAATCACGGCGAAACGAAGTCATCAGCTTCGTGCGTGGCGGGCTTCAGGATCTTTCCGTGAGCCGTCTGAAGGCCTCCGTGAGTTGGGGCGTTCCGGTGCCGGGCGATCCGAACCACACGATGTACGTCTGGTTCGATGCGTTGACGAATTACATTACGGCGATCGGGTTTGGTAACGAGGAACGCGACCAGGCAGTAGGCTTCGAGAAGTACTGGCCCGCGCTGCACATGGTCGGCAAAGACATTCTGCGTTTTCATGCGGTCTACTGGCCGGCGTTTTTGCTGGCCGGCGGAGTCGAGTTGCCGCGCGCCATTGTTGCGCACGGCATGTGGGTGGATCCGAACGGCCGCAAAATGTCGAAGACGCTTGGCAACACGGTCGAGCTCGATGTACTGCACAAGCACTTCTCGATCGACGCGATTCGCTACTTCGTTCTGCGCGAGATGGTCTTTGGACAGGACGGGCGATTTGGTTACGAAGCACTGATCGATCGGGCGAATAGTGATCTCGCGAGCGGATTGGGAAACTTGTCGAGTCGGACGTTGACGATGATCGCGCGTTATTGCGAGTCGCGAATTCCGTCGGGACAGATTCCGGAAGAGAAGTTGCTGCTGGCGAAACGTTCGGGCTTCGACACTGACGAAACGACTGTCGCCGGGTTTATCGAAACCGCACGCGATCAGTTTCTGTTGCACTTCGAGAACCTTGCGTTCAGTCGCGCGCTCGAAGTGGCTTGGTCCATCGTTGCGCGCGTCGACAAGATGATCACCGACGCGAAGCCGTGGGACCTCGCGAAGGACGAGAACCAGCGACACACGCTCGGCGCCGTGCTCTATCGCGCCGCCGAAACGCTTCGCTGGTTGAGTGTGTTGCTTTATCCCGTTATGCCCGACGCGAGCCGCGCGATTGCGAAACAGTTGGCTTTGAGTGAACCACCGGACAAGATCGATCCCGCGGGACTGAAATGGGGAGAGCTTCGCGAGGGCATGCCCATCGGCGACGTCCAACCGATCTTCCCGCGCATCGACAAAGCACAGATCATGTCAGCAATTCAAAACACCGAAACTCCGGCGGTGCCGGACGCTCCAACCGAACCCGTGTCACCCCCGATGACGCACGCGACCGAAGCCGACGCTGTTGGTATCGTGAACTTCATCGACATCGACGACTTCGCGAAAGTCGATCTGCGTGTCGGCACGGTGTTGTCCGCCGATCGTATTCCGAAGGCTGACAAGCTCCTGCTCTTGAAGATCGATCTTAACGAGGAGCAACCGCGCCAGGTGCTGGCCGGCATAGCGCAGTATTACGAACCCGAGAAGTTAATCGGACGCAAGGTTGT
>DATJKO010000006.1:0-4239 GCA_035491355.1 Pyrinomonadaceae bacterium | reverse complement strand
AAGTGCTGCCGCATCTTTACGAAGAATATGGCGACCGCATGGTCGAGCGGCTCAACGGCATGTTTGCTTTTGCTTTGTGGGACACGAAGCAGCGGCGGCTGCTGATTGCGCGCGATCGCTTCGGTGAGAAGCCGCTTTACTGGGGAGTGTTCGGCAATACGCTGCTGTTCGCATCCGAACCGAAAGTGTTGCTGGCCCACAGGTCAGTCAAACCGTCGCTCAATCTTCAGGCGCTGCGGCATTACCTCTCGTTCGACTATGTGCCCGCACCGCTTTCGATCTACGAAGGCATCAACAAACTTCCCGCCGCGCACAGACTAACGCTGGAACATGGACGCGTGACCGTCGAATGCTACTGGCGACTTAGTTACAAAACCGTCGATCCCATTCCGAGCGAACACGATGCAGCCGAGCGATTACGCGAGTTGATGGCAGACGCCGTGCGCATGCGACTAGTCTCCGATGTACCCCTCGGTGTGCTGCTTTCCGGCGGCGTCGATTCTTCAACTGTCGCAGCCCTCGCGGTGCGAGCTTCATCCGAGGCCGTGAAGACGTTTTCGATTTCGTTTGCTGAGGCTTCGTTTGATGAGTCGGCTTATGCGCGCGGCGTAGCGAAGTTTCTCGGCACCGATCATCATGAAGAGCGTTTGAGCGCGAACCTGGCCGCGAATCTCGTCGGCGAGATTGGGGCGTGGATGGACGAACCGTTCAGCGATCCATCACTCGTGCCGACGTACTTGCTCTCGCGCTTCACCCGCAAACACGTGACCGTTGCGCTCGGAGGCGACGGCGGCGATGAACTATTCGCGGGATATCAGATGTACGCGGGGCATCGCTGGGCCGAAATCTACAAGCACGTTCCGTCGGTGCTGCGCGCGGGTTTGGTTGAGCCGTTGGTCAGGTTGTTGCCTGTAAAAACGAAGAACTTGTCGTTTGATTACAAAGCGCTGCGATTCATTAACGGTGCGAAGTACGACGCAGTCGCCCGGCATCACGTTTGGTTTGGTTCGTTCACTCCGGAGGAGCAGCGCGAGTTGTTAACGGCTGATGTGCTTGGTGCAACGGACGGTGACATTTACGCACAAGCGCGACAGTTCGCGTCAGAGTGTGAGAACAACGATCTGGTGGCGCAGATGCAGAACGTAGATACACGACTCTATCTCGCGGAAGACATTCTGACGAAAGTCGATCGCGCGAGCATGGCCGTCTCGCTTGAAGTGCGAGCGCCGTTTCTAGATCCGCGAGTGGCGGAGTTTGCGGCGTCGTTGCCGTGCAATTACAAACTGCGCGGGTTGAAAACGAAGTACATACTGAAGAAAGCAGTGCACGATCTATTGCCGTCGTTTGTGACGCGGCGCGGGAAGAAGGGATTTGGTGTGCCGGTAGCGGAGTGGTTGAAGGTTAAGCTGCGTCCACTGGCGCGCGATCTGCTGTCACCGGAACGTGTGCGGCGAGCCGGCGTGTTCAATCCCGAGTACGTCGCGCGGCTGCAAGACGAACACGAGCGCGGCATCGCAAATCATCGCAAACTGCTTTGGACGCTCTTGATGTTTGAACTTTGGCACGAGAGCTTTGTGGAAACGCCGCGAAGAATCGAAACGCTGGTTAACAGCAGGTGACGGATCTTTTTCAGCCACAAAAAGGCACAAAAGACACGCAACATGTGTTCGAGATTCAGACTGTCTACGATCAGCTCCTCACCTGGTGCCGCGATCGCGATTTCGCCGGGCACGATCCGTTCGACGCACTTAACAGCTCTGTCTTCCAGGCAACGCCACTCGCCAGTTCTCGCAATGCGCGCTTCATTTGGACCCAGTTGATAAAGCGATCGCTGATCGATCTGCGCTCCGTCGCCCGTGTTCCGCCGCAGAAGAATGCGAAAGGCATCGCACTATTCGCGCTCGCGCTGATCGCCCGACAGCGAAAAGAGCAGGAAGAAGCTCGCGGTCTATTGTCTGACTTACTGTCGCTGAAGCTTAGTGGTTACAGCGGCGCGGCGTGGGGTTACAACTTCGATTGGCAGAGTCGGAATTTCTTCGCGCCGCGCGGCACACCGACCATCGTGCCAACGGCCTTCGCTGCGCGTGCGTTCATAGAAAACACAGCGAATCACGAATCATTACCAGTCGCGCGCAGCGTGTGCGACTTTATTCTTCGCGACTTACCCCGATCGATCGACACGCATGATGCGATCTGTTTCAGCTACGCTCCGGGCAGCCATACGCACATCTTTAATGCGAGTCTACTAGCTGCTGAAGTGCTCGCCACCGTCGGTAGGTTAACCGGCGAAACACATCTGTGCGACGTCGCTACGTGCGCCGCACGCTACGTCGTCAATCACCAGCGTGACAACGGTTCGTGGTCCTATGGAACCGCTCCAACGCAATCCTGGATCGACAATTTCCACACCGCATACATTCTTTTTTCGTTGAAAAGAATCATCGACTCGTGCGCCGGCGCGGCGGAGTTTCAACCAGCACTGGAGCGCGGTTATCGCTACTGGAAGAGCAATTTCTTTCTTGCAGAGGGATGGCCGAAATACTACGATGACAACCCCTATCCCGCTGATGCGCACGCTGCTGCGAGCGCGATTGTTACGCTGGTTGAATGCCGTGAACTCGACGAGACTTCGCTAGCCCTGGCTCACAATGTTGCTCGCTGGACAATTCAGAATCTGCGTGACGAGCGAGGCTTCTTCTACTATCAACGCCGGCGGTTCTACACGATTCGCAAACCCTACATGCGCTGGACCCAGGCCTGGATGCTTTATGCCCTGGCGCGTTTGCTCGAGACGCAAAGCGGTTAACAACACATGCCGATAGCAGCTGATGTAATCCTCGGTCCCGGCGTTCGCATCTTTCAGCCGGATCTTGTAAACCTCTACGGTTGTTCGATCGGAGCGGACACGAAGGTCGGCGCGTTCGTCGAGATACAGAAGAACGCGAGCATTGGTGAACGTTGCAAGATCTCCTCGCACACGTTCGTCTGCGAAGGCGTCACGATCGAGGATGAGTGTTTCATCGGACATGGCGTAATGTTTACTAATGACGTTTACCCGCGAGCGGTGAACGCCGATGGTTCACCGCAAACGGAAGCTGACTGGAAAGTGGTTAAGACCGTTGTCAAGAAACGCGCGAGCATCGGGAGCAATGCCACGATCCTGGCAGGTATTACGATCGGTGAAGGCGCGTTGATTGGAGCCGGCGCAGTGGTGACGCACGATGTGCCGAGCTTCGCGATAGTCGCTGGAGTTCCGGCGCGTGTGATTGGCGACGTTCGTAAACACGTTTCGCCGGGAGCGGACGAATGATACGAGTCGGTGTCATCGGATACGGTTACTGGGGACCGAACCTGGTGCGAAACTTTATGCTCGCGCCCGGATCGGCCGTCACGCGCGTTTGCGATTTGCAGGAGGCACGACTCGCGCCGTTGCACAAAGTGTATCCGGGATTGAAGACGTGTACTCGGCCTGCGGACATGATCAACGATCCGGATATCGATGCAGTTGTGATTGCCACGCCGGTGTCATCGCATTTCGAACTGGCGATGGCGGCATTGCAGGCGGGAAAGCATGTGCTCGTGGAGAAGCCGCTCGCTTCAACATCCGATCAGGCGCGCCGGTTGATCGATGAAGCAGCGGCGCGCAAGCTCGTGCTGCTGGTGGACCACACATTTGTCTATACCGATGCGGTGCGCAAGATCCGCGAGTTGATCACGTCGGGCCAGTTGGGCCAGATCTATTACTACGACGCGGTGCGCATTAATCTTGGTCTGTTCCAACACGACGTCAACGTGATCTGGGACCTTGCGATTCACGACCTTTCGATTATGGATTACGTGCTGCCGGACAAGCCGGTGGCTGTGTCGGCGACGGGCATCAGTCACATTCCCGATCAGCCGGAGAACGTCGCGTACATCACGCTTTTCTTTCCGACTGCGCAGATCGCGCACGTTCATGTCAACTGGCTGACCCCGGTGAAGGTTCGTCACACCTTGATTGGCGGCAGCGAGAAAATGATTCTGTACGACGATCTCGATCCAAGCGAAAAGTTGAAGGTTTATGACAAAGGCATTAGTGTCACGCGTGGTCCGGAAGATGTTTACCGCCTGCTAGTGAGTTACAGATCGGGCGACATGTGGGCGCCGCGGCTCGAGAACACAGAGGCGTTGCAAACTGAGGCGCTGCATTTCATCGACTGCGTCGAGTCCGGCCGTGCGCCTGAAACCGACGGCCTCGCC
>DATJKO010000005.1:0-2667 GCA_035491355.1 Pyrinomonadaceae bacterium | reverse complement strand
ATCACCACCGGCTCACTCAGCGGCAAGGAAAGCAAGCGGGTTACACCCGTTTATCCGGCAATGGCGAGGACTCACAACGTCACCGGCACCGTCAGGGTGTTCGCGATTGTCGACGAAAACGGGAAAGTCTGGATTACCAATTCTGAGGGCCCGATAATGCTTCGTGCAGCCGCCGAAGAGGCCGCTCGTAACTGGACATTCCCACCGTCAACCTCCAACGGCAAACCCGTGCGGTTCGCTGGTTACCTCGACTTCGATTTCAAATTGTGAGAGATCCGCTAACCGGTCCGCCATCGTCACAAACCTGACCGAATCTAAACTTGACTTAAAAGTAAGGTATATCTTAAGATGCCTGCGGATAACAGTTTAGATGAAGATTTCGGCTCAAGAAGAATACGGACTCCGGTGCCTGTTGCAACTCGCCCGCGCCGACACGTTCGGCCAGTCGCTTACGCTGGCGCAGATCGCCGAGCTCGAAGGAATCTCGACGGCGAATGCCGGCAAGCTACTGTGGATTCTGAGTAAAGCCGGCCTCGTACAGTCGACCCGCGGCATCAAAGGCGGCTATTCGCTCGCGAAGCCCGCGTCCGAAATCCGATTGAACGGAGTGATTCGCGTTCTCGAAGGTGAACCTGCGGAGTCGCATTGCAAGAGTTACGCGGGCGTTCTCGATGCGTGCGTGCACACCGGCGACTGCGGTATTCGACCGGTGATCATCGAGTTGCATCAGATCGTCGACAACGCGCTGGCCGACATCACGCTGTCGCAGTTGTTAGGCACCGAAGCGAACGTCGACGCTATTTTGCACCAGATTCAAGGTATGAAGCCGAGAGACAACCGAGTTTAGAAGACACTAATGAGCACAGCAGAACTTTTAGGTAAACGAGAATACAAATACGGCTTCGTCACAGACATCGAGTCGGATGTGATTCCTCGCGGTCTGACGGAGGACACTATTCGTCTGATCGTCGAGAAGAAGAACGAGCCGGAATGGATGCTCGAGTTTCGTCTCAAAGCGTACCGCCACTGGCTGACGATGACTGAGCCGAAGCACTGGCCCAACATCAAGTATCCGAAGATCGACTACCAGGACATCATTTATTACAGCGCGCCGAAGCAGAAGCAGACGAAGGCGAGCCTCGACGAAGTCGATCCGGAACTGTTGCGCACGTTTGAAAAACTCGGCATCCCGCTCCAGGAGCAGAAGCAGTTGGCCGGCGTTGCCGTCGATGCAGTTTTCGACTCGGTTTCAGTGGCGACGACTTACAAAGAGAAACTGAAGAAGTACGGCGTGATCTTCTGTTCGTTCACCGAAGCGATCAGGGAGTATCCGGAGTTGGTGAAGAAGTATCTCGGATCAGTTGTGCCGACTAACGACAACTTCTTCGCCGCATTGAACAGCGCGGTTTTTTCGGACGGAAGTTTCGTCTTCATTCCGAAAGGCGTGCGTTGCCCGATGGAGCTCTCGACTTACTTCCGCATCAACAACGCGGACTCAGGCCAATTCGAGCGCACGTTGGTTGTTGCTGAAGAAGGTTCGCATGTTTCGTATCTCGAAGGCTGCACGGCGCCGAAGTTCGATCGTAACCAGCTGCACGCGGCAGTTGTCGAACTGGTCGCGCTCGACGACGCGCAGATCAAATACTCAACGGTCCAGAACTGGTACGCAGGCGATGAAGAAGGTCGCGGCGGTATCTACAACTTCGTAACGAAGCGCGGCAAGTGCCAGGGTCGCAATTCGAAGATCTCGTGGACACAGGTGGAAACCGGATCAGCGATCACGTGGAAGTATCCGTCGTGCATCCTCGCCGGCGACAACTCGATCGGCGAGTTTTATTCGGTGGCGCTGACGAACCACGCGCAACAAGCCGACACGGGCACGAAGATGATCCACCTCGGCAAGAACACGCGTTCGACGATCATCTCAAAAGGCATCGCCGCAGGTAACTCAAACAACAGCTATCGCGGTCTCGTGAAAGTGATGCCGAAAGCTGAAAACGCGCGCAATTACACCCAATGCGACTCGATGCTGATCGGTTCGCAGTGCGGCGCGAACACTTTTCCGTATATCGAGGTGATGAACAACAGTTCGAGCGTCGAGCACGAAGCATCGACTTCGAAGATCAGCGAAGAACAACTTTTCTACTTGCAGCAACGCGGTATCTCGCAGGAAGACGCCGTGTCGCTCATCATCAACGGTTTTTGTAAAGACGTTTTCCTCCAGTTGCCGATGGAGTTTGCGGTTGAAGCGCAGCGGCTGCTGGGATTGAAATTGGAAGGTAGTGTCGGTTAGCGCGGATCACCGCGGATTGCCGTCAGGATTGAACACGGATACAGATGTTAGAGATCAGAAATCTTCACGCCGCAATAGACGGCAACCAAATTCTTAAAGGCATCAACCTGACGGTCCGCAAGGGCGAGGTTCACGCCATCATGGGCCCGAATGGTTCGGGCAAGTCGACGTTGGCGAAAGTGCTCGCTGGTCATCCGCAATACGAAGTGACCGCGGGCGAAGTGCTGTACGAAGGCAGGAACCTGTTGGAGATGCCGCCCGATGAGCGCGCCCGCGAAGGCGTGTTCATGGCGTTTCAGTATCCGATTGAGGTTCCCGGCGTTTCGAACGCGCAGTTTCTGCGGCTGGCCTACAACGAGAAGCGCAAACATCAC
>DATJKO010000004.1:0-1845 GCA_035491355.1 Pyrinomonadaceae bacterium | reverse complement strand
GATCTACTCGAGCGACCTCGCGCGCGCCGTCGAAACTGCCGAACCGCTAGCGAAGGTGATTCGTCTCCCAATCAACAAGACAGAAGCGTTTCGCGAACGCAGCGTCGGCGTGATGGAAGGTCTTACTTTCGAAGACGCCGCGCAGAAACATCCGGACGAGTACGCCGCACTGTTGCGACGCGACTTCGAACACGTCCTGGCCGGCGGCGAGAGCTATCGTCAACTCCTCGATCGCTCACGTAACAAACTCGACGACATCATTGCTGCTCATCGCGGCGAGCGCATCGCGGTCTTCAGTCATACTGGAACAATCTGCATCCTGGCTCTCCACCTCATGGGCGCCCTTGATGCGCCCGAGCTCAAGCCTGTCTGGATCTCCAGTTCAAACTGCGGGATTACGAGATTCGAATTACGCGCGGACGGGTTTGTGAGAGTAATGACCGTAAACGATACCAGTCACCTTTAGCGCAACCGGCGCGTGCAGCACTGGCCCAGTCGCAGATCACTTTCTTGTCCTCATCACTTAACTTCGCACTTGGATGCAGCGGCGTGTACGAACTCAGCGGCATCCAGCCTTCCGTAATTAGTTCACACATTTGACCGAGTTGCGCCTTTTGGTCCTCCAGGCGGTACTTGCCCCATTCGGAAAAGTTCAGGTCGTGGCGAGCCTCATCCACGTGACCGATAACGAACCACGAGACCGGCGCCACATTCGAATACCAAGGCCAGCGCGTTTTGTTTGAATGACAATCGTTGCATGAACGATCGAGTATCGCAGCGACTTTCGGGTCGAGTTGCACGTGCGCTGCAAGCGCAAGCGAGGGATCGCTAGCTGGGTTTGTCTTTGCTGGTCGCTTGAGTTGCGCAAGCAGCAGTAAACACGCGCCGACGAGCAAAACCCATTTGGTTATTTTCAGCAGTCGACTTTTCATGCAATCACTTCTTCTCTGCGTCCCGCAACTTCAGATCGGACCAACTCTTTAGTGACTTCCATTCCGTCGCACTCTTCGGAATACCCTTGCTGCCGCCAACTCCCCAGCTTGCTTGAAGCGTCGACCGCCACTCATCCAACATCTTCTCGTCCAAGTTCAGCACGCCCTCACGAGTCACGCTTGACGGCGGCGGCGTGAGAGTTTGCATTTTCTCGAAAACGCGCACGCGTTCGGTTTCGTTAACACGCGGCAACAGGTGCCACAGCGTCAACGTATCGCGCGCCCGCGATTGGCTCAACATCGACTCCAACGCTTCCGCCCGCGTTGCCGGGTTCTTATCGAAATCGATTGTTTTCAGCGCCCGTTGAAATTCCAGCGACGAATCGTCGAAGTACGGCGTGCCTGGACCGGTCCCGAGTTTCGTCTCGCACGATGCCCCCTCCGGAACCATCGACTCCCGCTCGTTCGCCTGCAACGCGACCCAACCCGACGTGACGCTCAACCGCCCGTCACCCTTATCGTCAACCGACAGCGTGTACGCACAACCAAGATCCTCAGCCACCGCCGACGGCGTATTGACGAAAAACAACCGTGGCGGCGCCCATATCCGCGCACTCATCCTGCCGCGCTCGAGTTCAAGCCGATGCTCAGTGGGCTGCGTCTCAACCAGTCTGACGCGCGTGTTCTCGTCGATGTCAACGTTGCCGATCGTTCCGACAGCGATCTGCGCACGTGAATGCGCGTCCGTCTCCAACCACTCACCGATTCCCAATTGACCGCGCGAGGCAATGTGTTCGTCACCAATCCGCGGCGTTCCATTCAATCGGGTGACGAGCCACGAACCTGGACCACCTCGCGGGCCGCGCGGGTCGGTCCGGCTCTTGTAAAACCACAACATTCCGATACCGAAAAC
>DATJKO010000003.1:0-2697 GCA_035491355.1 Pyrinomonadaceae bacterium | reverse complement strand
TGCTCTGTGCTTGGAACTTTGTGCTTTGCACGCTCTGCCGACCTCAAACCGGGTACAAAGTACAAAGATCAAAGTACAAAGCCATCAGCCAACTAAAAAGTGAAGCGTCGTTTCGCCGACGCGCAGTTTATCACCACTATCCAATACGCGTGGTTGGCGCGGCGCAAGTCTCACGGAATCGTTGATCACCGTGCCATTCACGGATCCGAGGTCTTCGACCAGATACGTTTCACCTTCGAGCCAGATGCGCGCATGACGCCGCGACACCTTCGTCTCGGGATCGAACCGCGAGAGATCGATCTCGGGAAAGATGTTTGAGTGCGGGTCCGTACGACCCAACAGGTTGCTGTCCTTCTGCAGGATGAACGACGCATCGAGTTCCGTGGTTCCGGTGACAACGAGCTTCGCGGTCGGCCGCGCAGCGTGCAACATCGCGCTCGCGCCAACGGCGGCGAGTGGTTGTCGCCCGCCGCAGTGCGCGCAGAACACGTCGTCTGGCGCGATGCGGCCACCGCAGAAACCGCAGTAAACAGTAGCAACCTGAACGGTTTCAGCGCCGAAGCCTATCGGTAACGGCGGCACGCCGTAACTCACCTTCCCCAACATCAGGTTCTCAAGATGCGTTGCGAGCTCGCCTCTTAACTCGCCGGCCGTCCGAAATCGATCATCCGGCTTGTACTCGACGCAGCGCATCAGAATGCGTTCCATCTCACTAGAGATTGAAGGCGAGATCTGGCGTGGTCGCGGGTTCTTCGAGAAATCAAAAATCAGCAGTGGGTTGTCCTGCGGATCCGAGCCCGTCAACAGGTGAAACATCGTCGCGCCAAGACTATACACGTCGGAAGCTGGTTGGACGCGGCCACTAAACAACTCCGGCGGCGCATAACCCATCGTGCCGACCGCCGTAACGCCCTTCTCCTGTTGCGAGACCCAGCGTGCGATGCCGAAGTCGATCAACATGACGCGGCCGGTATTTCCATCGATCATCAGGTTCGCGGGTTTGAGGTCGCGGTAGATGATCGCTTTGGGTCGCGAGTGCAGATAGTCAAGCACGTCGGCGATCTGCATTCCCCAGTCGGTGACGGTCTTTTCGTCGAGTCGTCCACCAATCGCGGCGCGCATTCGTGATGCGAGATCGCCACCCGAGATGTACTTCATCACGAGATAGAAGCGACTGCGGTCGAGGTCGTAGAAATAGTCGTAGATCGTCGGAATCGATGGGTGTTCGAGCGAGGTCAGCAACAACGACTCCCGTTTGAAATCGCCAATCGCCTTTTCGTGCTGCGACGGATCGAGATGCGACTCGATCATTTCCTTCACTGCGCGCGGAGCGTCGCCGAGGTTACGATCCTTCGCGAGGTAAACCGCGCCCATTCCGCCACCGCCAATGCGGCGTACGATCTCGTAGCGACCGTTCAATACTGTGTTGGAGGCGAGTTGTTTGACTGTCGGCTGGTGTCCGCCAGTGGTACCGCGATGCTGCGACGTTGCACCGCCTGCGGGCAGTGCTTGAATGCTGTCGGTGAACGATCCGCCAAGTGAATCCGAAGAGATCGGTTTGTGCTCCGCCTCGGCCGGTGCGGCAACCTCGGCCGGCGCGACAACCTCGGCTGGTTCGGACAGCACGGCTGGTGGGGCTACTTCGTGTACTTCGGCAACGGCGACGGCCGAATCGTGAAATGAGTCCGACTTCGCCGCGCCGTGATCTTCCGCGTGATCTTCAGCGACAGGGGGCTCGTCATCAGCAACGGGAGTCTCGCGTGTTTCGACATCATCGAGCGTGGCCGCCAACTGGGCCGACGTCAGCGGCACTTCGACGTCGTCGCCGAGGGTCGCCGACAGGGTTCGGAGTTCAGGAGAGTTGGGGATCAGCTGGGCGCCGCAATTACCGCAAAAGTGTTCACCAGGGGAGTAGCGGGCACCGCATGCACTACACTCAGCCATCTTGATTCGTAACTATCGTCTTTCTTACCGGAGTTTGCCGCGGCTCGTCTGGATGAAGACGCTCGGGGCAGGCATCTATTTCACGATATGGAAACGCAGAAACGTCTTACCGACGATGATTTCGTCCCCATCGCACAATGCGTGACGCTGCCCTGGGGGTAATCTCTTGCCGCGGTTGATGTACGTGCCATTGGTCGAGCCCAGATCCTCGAGAAAGTACTGGCCGTTACTCAGAGTGATGCGTGCGTGGCGGCGAGAGACTTTCGCTTCCGGATCGTCAGTGTCGAGATCGACGTCCGGGAAGATCCCGCCATCAGCGTCCCACCTTCCGATCTGAGCTTCAACTTCACTCATCATGAACTGCTTGCCACTCGATCGACCACGTTCGATGACTAACCGGGCGTGTGGTTTGGCTCCTGAGCGAAGCGACGAGAGACTCAAACCTGCCGAAACACGACCACCGGCAAACTCCGGATGGGGGTCTGGCGCCGGCGTATGCGACCCGTTCTGACCCGGCTGCTGACCGAACATGGTGCTCTTTGGGTTCCGCCCGTTTGGTCTCAACGGTGCGCCACACTCGTCGCAATATTGCGATCCGTCGAGGTTCTCTGTTTTGCACCTGTCACAGGTAATCATTTGCACCCCAAAAAGCAAGACATTCTAACGCGAAAGCCGCTCGCTGCGCCAACATATCGACATCCGTGTATTCTCACGGCCAAGACAGAATTAAGTGCCGCTAACTGTTAAGCCTCA
>DATJKO010000002.1:0-7034 GCA_035491355.1 Pyrinomonadaceae bacterium | reverse complement strand
CGTCGAGTTTTTGATACTCGGGACTATCTTTGATCTCGGTCTCGCTCTTGCCGGCGTTGGCCTTGATGCTGTCGAGGTATCGAGTGTAGCGACTGACGAACTCGCGCTGCATTGACTTCCACGGCCGCTGACCAAAGGCTTCGTCGTAGAGCGCCCACGCGATCGAACCCGTCATCAGCAGCGCGCAAACCAGCATCCAGCCGCTGCTGGAACGACTGACGATGGGATCTTGCGCCGGTAACTCCGGTTCCCTTTTGACCAACGATTCGCCAGGTGCTGGTGAATCCGCCACTAGATCGTCCTCCGAATGTTTTACCTAGAACTCTCTCGTGTGTTTCGGTTCGGCTTCGCCGCCTCGATATCCGGCATGGCTTTGCCTGGCCGTCCTTAAATGTTGAACCACGGAGTTACCCAGACATACTTAATGGTCAGCGCCAAACGCAAGATCAGCTTCACCGGCAACGCCAGTAACACGCTCACCGCGAAAAACTGGAACGTCAAATACTGAAGCAAACTGGTGCGCGCGAAGATCTTCTGCTCAAACTCGTTCTTCGGAAACAGGTTCTCCGCAAACGGACGCCGGAACCGAAGGCGCTTAAAGTCGACGGTCATCAGCCAGTGGAAGAACAGCGCGCCCACCAGGTAAAACCCGCCAACAACCAGCAGCCCGAAGAAAAACTTCCCGTAAGAGTTTTGCAGAACAATCCCCAGATGTAGCGCTTTTCCGAACGCACTCGTCGCGATCATGTCGTGCAAGTCAACGTTCTTGTCGAACACGACGGCGTTGTGGTCCCACGTCTGTCCCGGCCAAAACCAGATCCACCCTGGCCCACGAATGAAGGTCCCAATCACGATCAGCAAGATCCACATCAGGAAGCCGGCGCCAAACATCCAAAGCGCAAAGCGTCGCTGCTTCAATGTGTAGTAACCGTTACCGAGCGGATTTGAGTCGACGTACGGAAAGACCATCAACCCAATCATGATGATGGACGGCATTACCACACCGGCGATCCACGGATCGAAATAGACGAGCATCTCCTGAAGACCGAGGAAGTACCACGGTGCCTTCGAGGGATTCATCGTCAGGTTCGGATTGGCTGGTTCTTCGAGCGGCGCGTTAAGAGTGATCGACCAGACAAACAGAATTATCGTAACGATCAGCGTCGCCAGGAATTCGACGCGGACCAGATAAGGCCAAACGTGAATCTCACGGGCCCAACCTGGACGCCACGGCTCCACCTTGCGGTGGTGCGCCTTTGCGACTTTCGGATCCTTCTCGAGTTCGCCTATCAGACGGTCGTTCGAAACTGCCTGTCTGATGCCGAGCCAGGTGAAAAACGGAACCAGGAAGAGCATCGCCACGATCGGTACGTTGTCAGGCGCTGACGAGATCGTCCACAGCTGGTGCCAGTCGTTGACGTTAATCGCCCAAAGAATGGCGATGAGTAACAACGCGCCCAAAATCGTCCATTTGTTAATGAATCTTTTCATCAACTATGTCTTCTTCTTGGTGACTGCCTTCATCTCGGATTCGAGCATGACCGGCGCCGGTCCCGAGATTCCGCCGTCTTTTCGAATGCGCCAGAAATGGACCGCCATAAAGATCGACGCCACGAGCGGAATACCGATGCAGTGCCAGATGTAGGACCGCAACAGCGCATTGGAATCCACGATCGATCCGCCCAGCAGACCGAAACGCACATCGTTGTATGCGGTCAGTCCTAACTGCGGTCCAAACGGTCCTTCATGACCAAGCATCGGCGTCGCGCGCGCCATGTTCGTTCCCACTGTGACCGCCCAGAAACCAAGCTGATCGTCCGGCAGCAAGTAACCCGTAAACGACAGCAGGAGCGTCAGCACAAGCAACACAACGCCGACACACCAGTTGAACTCACGTGGGCGCTTGTACGATCCCGTCAGCACCACACGAAACATGTGCAGCCACGTCGTGATGACCATCAAGTGCGCCGCCCACCGGTGCATGTTCCGCAATAGTTTGCCGAACGGCACGTCGTGTTCGAGATAAAGAATGTCGCGGAAAGCGTCAGCTTTTGTCGGGTGGTAGTAGAACATTAAAAGGACGCCGGTGAAGGTCAGGACGATAAACAGGTAGAAGGTGATGCCGCCCATTCCCCACGTAAACGGATAACGAACGGCGTCGCGATTGATCTTCGCCGGATGCAGGTGCAGAAAGACGTTGGAAAGGATTGCCAGCGAACGATTGCGTGGATCCGATCGATCGTGAGAGACGCGAAAGATCGACTTCCAGAGTTGCGTGTCCTGCGGATCGGAGTAGCCCTTGGCCTCTTCGATGGCGCGTTCCTTCAGCGCGCCCGCGCCTTCCTTGACCTTCGCGACGAGGCCCTTCTCGTCGTCATCACCTGTAGTCAGTTGTTTGGTTTCTTTTGGATCAGGACTA
Organism: Pyrinomonadaceae bacterium; assembly: GCA_035491355.1. GTDB lineage: Bacteria > Acidobacteriota > Blastocatellia > Pyrinomonadales > Pyrinomonadaceae > PSRF01. The sequence continues at coordinate 4,615 of DATJKO010000002.1, read as the reverse complement.
TCAGCCACTATTTACCTCACACTCTGATGAAGGCGCCGCCCTTTTCATCGTCAAACTCGTTCGTTCCACCTTTCGGCCATTCGAACAGAGTGCCGACATCGACAACGATCTGGCCTTCGGCATCGAGGGCGACCTTGGCGCGGTCCATCGGACGCGGCGCGGGTCCTTCAAAGTTGATCCCTTCGCTGTCGTAACCACTGCCATGGCACGGGCACTTGAACTTATTCTCGCTCGCCTTCCAGTCCGGCGTGCAGCCGAGGTGGGTGCAACGCGCATAGATCACGAACAAGCGGTCGGAAGTCCGCGTGACCCAGATGCGATACTGTTGCTGCCACTTGGTATCGACGCCGATCGCGTAATCATTCGGAGAGCCAATGCGAAATATGCTGGACGGCTCGAGAATCGAGCGCGGCAGGAAGAACCGGACGAACATCAGAAAGAAGGTGGTGAGAGCACCAGCGATCGACGCCCAAACGATACGTCGACGCATTTTGTTGACCGGGGGATCCGCGGATGTTTCTACAACGGCAGCCGCTGCTGGTTTCGCCGGTGCAGCCGCCCGCGGCGGGGCGCTGACCGCTGGCGCGCTTGCAGGCGTGATTTGATCGGCTTGACTATCCAAGTCGAAACCTCCGTCGTCAAATCCTGATTGCTAGGCGTTGCGAACTTCCCGAGGGTACACTTCGACTTTACCAACAGAGAGGAGACTATACAATTCCCCGACGAACAGGGATCCCTCTCTGCGCAGTAAAGCCAATTTTTCGCGTAAACATGAAGAGCGCCGCACCTATCAAACAAAATATAATGTGGTCGGCGTGCTATTTATAACCGTTTCTCGATAAGCTGGCAAGAAGTTATTAAGGACTAGTAATTATGCAGTTTAACTAAGATTTCCCGCAAAGGCGCAAAGACGCAAAGAAAAGAAAGAACACCAAAGATTGATTTGATTGTCTTGGCGCGTTTGCTGGGAGTACGTACTTTCAAACTGCACCAGTACCTTAAGGAGTAGCAGTTGCCCAAAGCTCACGTCATCGTCTATTCGCGGCCCGGCTGCCACCTCTGCGATGAAGCTAAGACCGCGATTGAAAACGCGAACTGCTCCGATCGCTACACGCTCGAAGAAATCAACATCGAATCTGACGATGAGCTACTAAAGAAATATAAGTACGACATTCCTGTGATCACCGTCGACGGCGAAGAAGTTTTTCGACATCGAGTTGACCCTCAGCAGTTCAAGATCCGTGTTAGCCGAAGTTAAAAGTGCAGCTCACTTCTGAGCACCTGAATCGATTCAAACAACCGCTCGCGCTCGTTTTCGTTCGTCGACTGCCGGTACGCCATGATCTGATCCATCAGTTGCGCTAACTCCTTATACAGTCCCGCGTTTTCGATCGGCGGCGTCAGGTACGAGATCAACTCCGCGTACGAACGGCGTTTCGCGATCGAGCCTTCGGAGGGGTTGTTGACGCTGTAGACGTAGAAGTTTGGCAGTTCGTCGATTAGACGGTCCGGCCAGCACTCACCTGACAGGCCGATTTGTTTGCCGGGCATGAACTCGAGAGCGCCGTGGGTGCCGAAGTGTACGACTCCGTCGGCGTTGAAGACTTTGGAGAGAAACGTATAGAACGCCATGAAACCGTGATGCGGAGAGCCGCTGCGCGCCATCATCAACCGCATTGGGTCGCCTTCGAAGCCGAATGTCGGTTGGACGCCGATGAAGATATTTCCCAACGTCACGCCCTGGATCAGGAGCTCGCCGCCGAAGGAGTTGATTGCCCCGGGCGCGGGCCCCCAGTCCTGTTCGACGTCACGAACGTAAGGACACAGGCGTAAGTACTCGGCGGTGGGCATGCGGTAAGCAACGTTCGCAGCCACACCAAACTCTTCCGAGTTCCCACCAAGCAACTGCTCGCGTAGTTCATCGGCTGTCGCCGGAACGTCGACGCGGTAGCCTTCGTTTTCGAGTCGTTTCAGCAGATCCCAAATGCTGGGAAACACGTCGAGGTCGGCGGCTGTACCGATGTTTCCTTTGTTAGGCGGAAAACAGAACAGCACGATCGCGAGCTTGAGCTGATCGCGCTGGGCGGTGCGCAGATTGTTCCAACGCTTGAGACGACGAGCGAATCGGGTGCAACGCTCGTCAAGCGGCCGCGGCTCCTGACCTTTGACGGGAATGCCGCCGTAGATGAATGGCTCGGTCGCACCGTCGATCTCGGGGATCGCGATCTGCATTCCGGCCTGGATTGGGTTCAAGCCAGTTGACGATTCGCGCCATGCTTCGATCGTTTGCGTGTCGAGACTGACGGCGGAACGGTAAGGGACATTCAGCTCGCGGAGGAATTCCGAAGCGGCAGCGCTGTCGTTCATGGCCGGGCCACCGACGAAGCTGAAGCCGGTTAGCGATACGATTTGGCTTACGCGTGATGATCCGTTCCGAAAGAAGCGCGTGACTGCCTCACGATTGTCCATCAGAGTGGCGATAGCGGGAATCACGCTCAAACCTTCGGCTTCAATTGCGTGGATCAGCGCGTCGTAATGTTTGGTCGTCTTGCTGACCACCTGAGGACGCATCAACAGCAGACCGAGAGTTGATTCCGGATCGAGCGGTTTTTTCCGTTTCGCTACATACCACTTCTCATAAGCTTCGAAACTCTCGAATAACTGCCGCGCCTCAGGGTGATAGATCGCGACGGATGGAACTTGCTGCGGTGAAGAAACCTTTACGGACTTCAACTGCTTGCCCGGAACGTAGTGCTTCAGCGAGTAGAGCAGCATCGCCTGGATATTTGCGGGTGTCGGCTGCAGGAAGTAACAGAAGAGATACAGATAGTGCTTGGCATCCGTGAGCGCGCCGGCGGTGGGAATGAACTTCAGTATGCCCGGGAGTCGATCGACTAGTTTTAGATACTGATGTGCGTTCCGTTTATGGTTGCGGCGTTTGGCGTATTTGCCAATCCACGCTCCGGTAGATCCGAGCCGGTTCACATCCAACCGCCCCATGCGCGTGCGGCGCATGAGCTCGGGCATGCAGTTGATAACGATCACCGCATCGTGACGAGCTTTGTAAGTCTCGAGAGCCGTGGTCAGTCGCGCGGCATTCTCTCCGTCCATTACGTGAATGACGAAAACGATGTTCGCCGTCGCGAGATCGCGATCGACGTCCCGCCACTCGCGATCGCTCAGCGGCGCGCCAAAATTGTACGCCGCCACTCGCAGATCAAGATCGTAAGCACGATTGATCTCGCGCTCGGCGTTTTTGAGCGGCGCCAGCAGGCTTGAACCCACGTAAACGACTGTGATGTTCAGCGACATTACGGCGTGACGCCCTCCAACTGGTCTTCAAGATCGCTGCTGATGTCCTGCAATCGCTGTAACACATCCGGATCCGTTTCCCAGTAACCCCGGCCGTTCGCCTCGAGCAGCCGCTGGACCAACGCATGTGCGGAGTGTGGGTTCAGATCCCTCAACCGCTCGAGCATCGACTCGTCAAACACGAACGTGTTTGCGACCTCCGAATAGATCCAGTCGTCAACCGCATCCGCAGTCGCGCTCCATCCAAATGTGTTCGATACGTGGTTTTCGATCTCGGCGACGCCGCGGAAGCCGTGTCGTAGCATTCCTTCATACCACTTCGGATTCAGCGTCTTCGCGCGCGTCTCCAAACGGACCGTCTCCTCGAGCGTGCGAATCTTCACCTCACGCGAGAGACTGTCCGACAAGTAGATCGCCGGACGAGCCTGCGCCCGTTTCTCGACCGCTTTCGACACGCCGCCGAGGTACTCGAAGTAATGATCGACGTCGGTCAGTCCGATCTCGAACGTGTCGATGTTTTGATAAGTCGCTTCCACGCGCGACAGCGCACGGTCCATCGCGATCCGTGCTTCCCTGCCCTCGATTGCTCGTCCTTGCGAATCACGTCCGTAGGCGAAGCACTTGCGCGTCACGAAGAGATCGCCGAGCGTCTCTTCACGCTCCCACTGCGAGTCCATGACCATGAAGTTGACGTTCGTACCGTAGTTTCCCGGAGCGTTTGAGAAGACGCGCGTGGCCGCTTCATCCGTGTCGCACTGCTCCTGCGTCATCTGTTCGCGGACGTGCTTGCGCACGTAATTCTGATCCTGCGGCTCGTCGAGACTCGCTACCAGCCGCACGGCTTTGTCGAGGAGTTGCACCGTCGGGCTAAACAGATCGCGAAAGATCCCCGACACAGTCATCACGACGTCAATGCGTGGCCGTCCGAGATCTGCAAGCGAGATGGCTTCGACGTTCGTCGCGCGGTTCAGCGCGTCGCGCACCGGACGCACGCCGAGCAACCAAAGCGCCTGCGCTACGCCTTCGCCTTGCGTCTTGATGTTGTCGAGCCCCCACAGGACGAGCGCCATCGCCTGCGGATAGCGACCGTTCTCCTCTTTATATCTATTCAACAGACTGTCCGCGACGATCTTGCCGCGCGCGAATGCGACTGCCGAAGGGACGCCGTACGGGTTAATAGCGTGCGTGTTACGACCAGTCGGCAGGATGTCGGGGTTCTGGACGATGTCCGCGCCTGGACCAGGCTCTATGAACTCGCCGCGCAAGGCACGGACGATAGCATCGAGTTCATTATTGGTTTGTA
>DATJKO010000001.1:0-3335 GCA_035491355.1 Pyrinomonadaceae bacterium | reverse complement strand
CGATCTTCAGCATCTCGCGGCTGAACTCGCTTGCGACGCCCTGCGCGTCCGGTGGGTAGTGCACGAAGTTCAGACCAGTGCCGGCGCCGATTTCGAGCACTCGTCCCGCGGGAAGTTGATTGATCGTTTCCTGGCGCAGTTTGATGAGGCCCCAGCGTTGGAACGGGCCCATTACCGCCTCGTAGTGCTTTGCTGCCTCGTCGTATCGCGCGGTGCATTTTTCATTTTCCATTTCTCATTTCCCATTTTGTGAACGCGGGAGTTCGCTGCTAAATGGAAAATGACAAACGGAAAATGGAAAATGGCAAACGCTCACCGGATCATCATGATCACCTGGCGCTCGCGTCCGCCGTCAAACTCGCAGAGAAACACACCCTGCCAGCGGCCGAGCAGCAGTTTTTCCTGTTCGAACGGGATGGTGACCGACGACCCGATTAGACTCGCTTTGATATGTGCGTCGGAATTCTCTTCGCCGTGGCGAAAGCCCATGCCATGTTGCGGGACGAGAGTGCGGAGTGCGTGCAGCATATCGCGCGGCACGTCAGGGTCGGCGTTTTCGTTTATGGTTAGACCGGCGGTCGTGTGTTGGACGTAAAGGACGACGATGCCTTCGGTCGCACGTGAGGACTTCAGCTTTCCTTTTACGAGATCCGTGATCTCGACGAGCTCTTCACGATCATGAGACCGAACGTTGAGTATATAGAACACGGATCTTGCTCATTCAGTCGCCCGACGCTTTTCGCTTCAGCAGTGCCCAACCGGTCGGGAGTACTGCGGCTGCGAGCGCGATCTTCACGATGTCGCCCGGAATGAAGCGCAGCACCGCCAGGCTGAAACTCACGTTCGGCGGCGTGTTCGTGATCACCGTGTACCAGGCCCAGCCGCTGGCGAGAATCAGAGCCGACCCCGCAGCCATCGCGAACGCGGCGGTGTGATAGCGCCTGTCCCAACCGTGCTCGGCGAAGGCGCCGGTGATGAACGCGGCGGCCGGAAACGCGATCAGGTAGCCGCCGCTTGGTCCCATGAAGCGCACGATGCCGCTTCCGCCGGCGGCGAAAAATGGCAATCCAAGCGCGCCTTCAATCAAATACGCAATCACAGCCGCCGCACCCAATCGCGAACCGAGCAACGCCCCGGTTAACAACACCGCGAACGTTTGCCCGGTAATTGGAACCTCGCCGACGGGAATTGCAAACTGGGCGCAGGCAGCGATGAACAAACTGAAAACGATTGCCAGTCCAAAGGATCGCGTCCAGTCGAGTGGCGCGAGCGCTGCGCCGATCAAAGTGTCAGTGTTTGCGTAGCTGTTCATGTGTTTTTTGTACTTTGTACTTTGTTCTTTGTGCTTGGTTCTTTGTTACAAAGCACTAAGTACCAAGTACAAAGCTCTAAGAACAAAGTCCCAAGCACCAGCTTGCTTAAACTAGTCTCCTACCGTCGTCTTCGCTACCTCGCGTTCGGCAAGGGCTGGCTCCTTCGCTATCGTTCCGATGCGCATTCCGTGGAACGAGCGCCAGACGAAAAACACCGACACGAGGAAAAACACTGCCGCCAAAATGTGCGTCAACGTCGTGTCGCCACCGTTGCGCGCCGTCAAGCTCACCGCCAGCTCCACGGCCAGCAAGCCAAACAACGTCGTAAACTTGATCACCGGATTCATCGCGACTGACGACGTGTCCTTAAACGGATCGCCAACAGTATCGCCGACAACCGTCGCGTCGTGAAGCGGCGTTCCCTTCGCCTTCAAATCGACTTCGACGACTTTCTTCGCATTGTCCCACGCGCCACCGGCGTTCGCCATGAAGATCGCCTGGTACAGACCAAATATCGCAATCGAAATCAGGTAGCCGATAAAGAAGTACGGTTCGACAAACGCAAACGCCAGAGTCGAGAAGAACACCGTCAGAAAGATATTGAACATACCCTTCTGCGCATACTGCGTACAGATCTGCACGACCTTCTTACTGTCCTCCACCGACGCCTTCTCAACGCCTTCGAGCCGGATGTTCGCCTTGATGAACTCAACCGCGCGATACGCACCGGTGGTAACCGCTTGCATCGACGCGCCCGTGAACCAGTAGATAACCGCGCCGCCGGTAATCAATCCGAGTAGGAACGGAGCGTGCAGCAACGAGAGGTTTTCAGTGTTCACCCGCAGTCCTTCGGTGAGCGCCATGATGATCGAGAAGATCATCGTCGTCGCGCCGACTACCGCAGTTCCGATCAGCACCGGTTTCGCCGTCGCCTTGAACGTGTTGCCCGCGCCGTCATTCTCCTCGAGCAGGTGTTTGGCGCGGTCGAAGTTTGTGTCCATGTTGAAGTCTCGCTTGATTTCGGCCTGGATGTCGGGAACTTGCTCGATCAGCGAGAGCTCGTAAACAGACTGGGCGTTGTCAGTCACCGGACCGTAGGAGTCGACGGCGATCGTCACCGGTCCCATACCCAGAAATCCGAACGCGACGAGCCCGAAACCAAACACGGGCGCCGCCATCGGAGCCACCATCAAGGCGCCCAAATCCAGGCCTTGTAACGAGCCGAAGTTGGTGAAGAAGTAAGCAATCGCCATCAGGGCGACGATGCTGATGCCGAGCCAGTAAGCCGAAAAGTTTCCAGCGACGAGTCCGGAAAGAATATTCAACGAGGCTCCGCCCTCACGCGATGAGGTTACGACCTCGCGAACGTGTCGCGACTCGGTCGAAGTAAACACCTTGACGAGTTCGGGAATGATCGCGCCGGCGAGTGTGCCGCACGAGATGATGATCGCGAGTTTCCACCAAAGCGTGTGGTTGCCGGCGAGCTCCGGAATTGTTAGGTAGGAGACGACGAACGTGATCACAACGGAAACGATTGATGTGATCCACACGAGCGACGTCAAGGGCGCTTCGAAGTTCATCTTATCGACGTTCTTGTAACGCGCTTTCGCAATCGCGTCGTTCACGAAGTACGACAAGGCGCTGGCGACGATCATCATGACGCGCATGATGAAGATCCAGACCAGCAACTGTACCTGCACGCGTGGGTTCGACACGCCCAGAATGATGAACGTGATTAGCGCGACGCCCGTCACGCCGTACGTTTCAAAACCGTCAGCGCTCGGTCCGACCGAGTCGCCTGCGTTGTCGCCGGTGCAGTCAGCAATCACACCCGGGTTGCGTGCGTCGTCTTCTTTAATCTTGAAGACGATCTTCATCAGGTCAGAACCGATGTCGGCGATCTTGGTAAAGATGCCGCCCGCGATACGCAGTGCCGCCGCACCCAACGACTCACCGATGGCGAATCCGATGAAGCACGGACCAGCGTAACTACCAGGAATGAACAACAGAATGCACAGCATG